>CALGIL010000139.1 GCA_937914895.1 uncultured Angelakisella sp. | reverse complement strand
GGCCCGCTTTGTCTTCCAGCCCGCGGTCCCCCTGGTGCGGCGTTTTGTGCCGCCCCTGCCGGAGGAGGATACCGGCCGGCGGAGCGCCTGATTTTCCAAAGGCGCTTCATCTTGTCTTTTTGGGGCGCGTGGGGTACAATAGGGGGGAACGCTCCCCCGCCCAGGCGGGGCCGCAGCCCGGGGTATTCCCCCGGCAGAAAAGGAGGCCACATGAGCCAGCCGCCCTCCGACAAGTCCATCTATAAACAAATCGCCCTGGACATTGCCCAGGGCATTGTGGCCGGGCGCTATCCCCCGGGCGTCAAGCTGCGGGGGCGCTCCACCCTGGCGGGACAGTACAATGTCTCGCCCGAGACCATCCGCCGTGCCACGGCGCTGCTGGAAAAAAGCGAGGTGCTGGAGGTGGTCCCCGGCGCCGGCATCTTCATCAAGTCGGAAAAGCAGGCCCAGGAGTTTGTCAACCGCTTTAACGACCAGGTGGATCTGGGGGAGATCCGGGGCAGGATTCTGGAGCTTTTGCAGCTGCAGCAGTCCGTGGGCGAGGAACTGATGGAGACCACCCAGGCCCTGCTGGACGCGGTGGGCCGCTTTAACTACCTAAGCCCCTTAGTCATTTACGAAATCGAGATCACCGAAAAATGCGAAAAGCGGGACAAGACCATCGGCGACCTGAAGTTTTGGAAGAACACCTACGCCACCATCCTGGCCATCAAGCGGGCGGAAAACACCATCCCCTCCCCCGGGCCCTACGCCCAGCTGCGGCTGGGGGATGTGCTGCTCATTGTGGGGGACGAGGCGTCCTTTCTGCGGGCAAGGCTGTTTTTGTACCCCGAGCCGGGCCCGGGGGCAAAGGCAAAGGCGGACCAGTAGACGGCGGAGCGAAGGCAAACGGCTTTCGCTCCTTTTTTCAGGGCTGCACGGCCCCCAGGGCCATGACAAATAAAATTCCCAGCATCAGCGCCGCCATGGAAAAGCGGGGGCTCTCCCCCGCCTGGGAGGTGGGAATAAGCTCCTCGCAGCTGACGTAGATCATCAGCCCCGCCACGGCCCCCACAATGATGCCCATGGCAAACCCGCTGATGTCCCGGAAGATGAACCGCCCCAAAAAGAACCCCACCAGCACCGGGATGGCGGTGCCGGCGGACAGAAGGAAGGCCCGCAGGCGCCTGCCCGTGGCATAGTAGTAGGGCGCCGAGGTGCAGATGCCCTCGGGGATGTCGTGGGTGGCCAGGGCCACCGCAATAAGCAGCGCCTTGCCCGGCGTGGGCATGCGCTGGGCCGAGGCCATGGCGATGCCCTCGGGGAAGTTGTGGAGGAAAATGGCGGCGATCATCATCACCGACGCGTCCTTGAGCCTGGCCGGGGACGCGGGCCCCGGGGCCTGTGGGACGGGGGTCTGGCTGTGGGGGGTCACCTGGCCCAGCAGCAGCATTGCCAGCAGCCCGATAAGGATGCCCACCCCACAGGGGACCGGGCCGCACATGGCAATGCTCTCGGGGATCAGCTGCAAAAAGGAGATGGCCAGCATGGTCCCCCCCGCAAAGCTGAGCATGGCAAGAAGCAGCTTTTCCTTGGGCCGAAAGGACACCCCCGCCAAAGACCCCAGAATGGGCCCCGCCATAGAGATCCCCAAAATGATCAGCGTCTGCGTGTCCACGGCCATCCCCCCTTCCTTCATTTTATTGCCCCGGGGGGCGGGTTATGTCACTTGCGGCGGGGGAACAAATATGTTAGAATGATGCAATTCCAGGGGCGGCGGCATAACCGCCGCCGCAGCCGGAAAGGAGCAAGGTATGGAGGACACACGGCCTATTCAAACAAGGGAAGCCTATGACGTCGTTGTGGTGGGGGGAGGCGCCGCGGGTGTGGCCGCGGCCGTGGCGGCCGCGCGCCAGGGCGCCGGCGTGCTGCTGCTGGAAAAAGCCGTCGCCCTGGGCGGCCTTGCCACCCTGGGGCTCATCAGCTGGTACGAGCCCCTCTGCGACGGCAAGGGCACCCAGATGGTGGGGGGCATTGCCGAGGAGCTGCTTCGGCTGGCGGTGCGGTACGGCTTTGACGACCTGCCCGGGGACTGGCGGGAGAAGGACCGCGTCCCCGAGCCCCGGGAGGGGCGGTATGCCACCCACTTTTCCCCCACCCTGACCGCCATGGCCCTGGACGAATACACCCAGTCCCAGGGGGTGCGCCTGCGGTTTGACACCGCCGCCGTCTTTCCGGTGATGGAGGGGGGCGTCTGCCGGGGCGTCCTGTGCGAAAGCCTGGGCGGCCGGGAATTCTTTCCCGCAAAGGCGGTCATTGACGCCACCGGCACCGCCTGCGTCATGGCGGCGGCGGGGGTCCCCACCCGGCTGGGAGAAAACTTTTTGACCTATGTGGCCCACTACACCAGCCGGGAGCTGGCCGGGGAGTTTGCCGGCGGCGGAGCGGGGGCCAAATTCCGCAAATGGCGCTGGGCCGGCAGCAGCCTGTCCGGCAAGGGCCACCCCCAGGGGATGCCGCCCCTGGTCTGCCGGGATTCGGGCGACGTCACCGATTTTGTGCTGCGGGGGCGGGCCCTGCTGTTTGAACAGCTGAGGGAGGAAAACCGGGAGGACCGGGATGTCACCATGCTGCCCATGATGCCCCAATACCGCACCATCCGCCACATTGTGGGGGAGTATGAGTTTTTGGGCACCGAGGAGGGCGCCGCCTTTGAGGACGCGGTGGGCTCCATGGGGGATTTTCGCAGGCGCGGCCCCCGGTTTCAGCTCCCCTACCGCACCCTGTACCACCGGGACTTCCCCAACCTGTTTGCGGCGGGGCGGATCATCAGCGCCCACGGGGACGGCTGGGAGATCACCCGGGTGATTCCGGTGGCGGCCCTGTCCGGCCAGGCGGCCGGCACGGCGGCGGCCCTTTGCGTCCGTGGCGGCTGTGCCGCCCACCAGGTCCCGGTGGCCCGGCTCCAGGAGATTCTCCGGCGCTCGGGCGTGCTGTTTCGCATCTGACCCGGCCGGTCTTTTCCAGCCCGGCCATGACCGCCCCTAAAGGGTGCGGCATCATAAGCGTTCTATAAACGCCAGTGCCTTTTAGGCACTGGCGTTTATCTGTGCTTTGGCAAGGGGGAAGGCTATGCCCCTCCTCCCGTGCTGCCAGCAAACTCAAATGATTCGTAGGTGGGTAGTTTTCCCCAGTCTTCGGCCCAGCCCGGATTTTTCAGGACGGCGGCTTGGCGGTCCGGCTGGGAGGTCTTTGCGGTCAGCACGCCGAAGGGGTTGAGGGTGCTGTCCACCGTGCCGCCCTTTAAAATCCTGCTGCCGCGCCCCGACACACCATAGCAGTACAGGGGGTAGCGGACGTCGGAATCCAGCTGCAGGTGCAGGTGATTGCCCATGGGGGCCCCGCCCACGGTGACGCCCCCCGTGTTGCCGTAAAGCCCAAGAACGGTGTCCTTGGTCACCCGCTGCCCCGCCCGGACCCGCAGGCTGCCGGCCTGGTGGTGAAAGGTGGTGGCCACCAGGCTTTTTACGGCGCCCAGGGCGGGGATGTATACCTTGTCGTAGCGGATGACTGTCACCCAGCCCATGCCGGAGTAATTGCCGCCGGCGCCGTCCAGGCCCGCGGCGACCACCTCCCCGCTGCCCAGGGCAAATACGGCGGCGTTGCCCGTCTCGCTGTAAGAATCGTATCCATAGTGGCCAAAGCCAAATTGCCGAAGGTAGTTGGGGTTTTTATAGCCCGCTGTAACCACACTGCGATTGATGGGCAGAATCAGCAGCTGGGCCCCCGCGGGGATAATGGCTTTCATGTCCGGCCTCCTTTTTCGTCGCTTTGCCGGGACTCTTCCCCGGCTTCCTTTTGCTCCGCCCGGACTTCCTGTGGCGGAGCGGCTTCTGTTTGGGGCGCGTCGTCTGCGGCCCCGGGGCACTGGCCGGGGGTCTCCGATTCACATTTGATCCACCGCACCATCCTGGTCAAAACAGGGGGCAGACTGACGCCGATGTCCCCGATGTTTTCCAGGATGGAGATGAGCTCGTTGCAGATGAGCCAGACCGCCACCACGGCGGCCACCACAAATTTTGACTGGTAGGCAAGGCCTATGGTGCCGGCCGCGTAGGCCAGCAGCCAGTCCACCACCCATCCCAGAAAGATCAGCAGCAGCATGCACACCTTTTTGGCAATACCCCGCAGCCCCACCTGGGAGCTGCGCTTTTGCCCGCGGTACTTTGCCGCTACAATTCCCGTGATATAATCGGTCACATTGAGAAAAACCAGCACGTATACGGGGTAGGCAAGGCTGCCCAGCCACGAGGTGATGGAACCCACGACCCCGGAGACGATAAGCTTTACCCCGCTGAGTGTTCCTTTTTCCATACTTTCTTTTTGTTTTCCTTTCGCTTTGTTGGCCGCGCCGGCCGGAATCCGGTTTTCTCCGGCGGCGGCCTGTGCATCCGGGGTCCGCCCTGTGCCGGGCGCGCCCGGATAGTCAAAAACGGGGCTGTGCGCCGGGCGCGTCTTTCGGACGCCGCAGCACCTCCCCCTATCATTATAGTCGCCGCCGTCCCCCAAGGTTCGACACGGTTTGCAGCTTCCCCCTGCCCGCCCGTTTTTACAAAAAAAGGCCCCCTGGCAGGCGCTTTTGCACCCGGCGGGGGGATTTTCATAAACTGGTATGGGTGATACATATGACAAAGCAGCAGATCCTCTGTGCCATGGAGCAGTCGGGGCTGGCCTATTCCCAGCAGCAGGCCGTCACCGGGCGGGATGTCCTGACGGTCATCGACGACCCCCGCACCGGCGTCCAGTGCTATCTGCGCCGGGCGGGCCCGGTGCTGGGCGTCATCTTCCGGGGCACCGATTCGGCCCAGGACTGGCACACCGACTTCACCTTTTGGAAGAAGACCATCCCCTACGGCAATACCGAATCCAAAATCCGGGTACACGCCGGCTTCCTGGACGCGTACAAATGCCCCCACATCCGGGGCCGGATCCAAAGCATGATCACCGGGGAGGTGCGGCAGGTGCGCGTCACCGGGCATTCCTACGGCGCGGCCCTGGCGGTGCTGTGCGGGGTGGACCTGCAGTACAACTTCCCCGACCGGGACTTTGAGGTGCTGCTGTTCGGCTGTCCCCGGGTGGGCAACCGCGCCTTTGCCAAATCCTACGACAAGCGGCTGTTTAAGACCCTGCGCGTCGAAAACGGCAACGACATTGTCACCAAGGTCCCCTTTGCCTGCTGGGGCTACCGCCATGTGGGCACCCCTATGCGCATCGGCCCGGCCAGGCACCCCGGGGCCTTCTCCTTTTGGGACCACCGCCCCAAGGCCTACTACGCCAGCCTCCTCCATCAACTCTTATGAAGGCAAACCTTTTGCTCATCGCAGCGTCAGTAAGACAGCGATAGCTTGGTCATAAATCGAAAAAAATCGGGCAAATCCCCAGCTAATCGCAGCGTTCCTAAGACAGCGGCAGTTTTCTGCAGGCCGGAGGCGGTCGGGTACACCTCCTGCCAATCGCAGCGTTCCTAAGACAGCGGCAGCTTTCTGCAGGCCGGAGGCGGTCGGGCACACCTTTCTGCCGCGCGCAGGGTCAGCAGGACAGTGCGGCCGCCAAAAACCGCCCTCCCATGGGAGGGCGGTTTTTATCAGCCAAACAGGTTATGGAGCATATTGGCGCCGGCGGCAAAGGTGCCGATGGTACTGCCCAGGTTGGACAGAATGACCACCATAAGGATCTTCAAAAACCGGTTTTTGAAAAAGCCCTTGAAGGAAAGAATATCCGACGATACGTTTTGCACATCCTTTACCGTGGGCTTGCGGATGGCCGCCTCCACCAGACCCGCAAACCAGCCGCAGGCCAAAAAGGGGTTGAGGGAGGAAATGGGCGCCACCACAAAGGCGGTCAAAATGCTGAAGGGATGCGCCAGGCAGAGGGCCGCACCAACGGCGGCCAGGGTCCCGTTCCACAAAATCCAGGAGGACAGCTGCCGCAGCCCCGTCTGCAGGTTGACGGCAAACCCATAGAGGATGATGCCCACAATGACGGCCGGTATCATCCAGCCCGCGGCCTTGGAGGCCCGGGACTTGGGCGGCACCGTGGAGATTTCCTCCATATCCTGGTCCCGGTAAAGCTCCCGCGCCACCCCCGCCCCATGGGCGCCGCCCAAAATGGCCGCCACCTTGGGGCCGGGGGCGTTTTTGATGCGGTTGGCAAGGTACTGGTCCCGCTCGCTGACCAAGACCTGTTCGATTTTGGGGAATTCCTTGCGCATATCGGCAAGGGCCGCCTCCAGCACGTCCTGCTGCATCAGCTCCCGCAGGCTCTCGGGGGTAATTTCCTCGTCGTCGTCAAAGGAGAACACCAGGCTGAAAATCAGCCTGCATTTTTCCCAAAAATTCAGCTTGCGCCAAATGCGCATAAAGGTGGTCTGAATGCTGCGGTCGGCAAGGACCAGCTGTGCGCCCGTCTCCTGCGCGCTTTGGATGCCCTGGAGCATCTCGCCGCCCACCCGGGTGCCCAGGTTTTTGGCGATTTTCTTTTGGTAGGAGCCAAGGGCCAGATTGGCCAGCAGAAAGCCCACCCGCTTCGACTTGATGACCTCCACCACGTCGGTCTGCTCCCAGGCCTTGGGGTTTTGCATATTGTCATAGCGCTGCTGGTCCAGCTCGATGCAGACGCTGTCGGGGCGTTCCTCCTCAAGGACCGCCTTTACCAGCGCCACGCTCTCCTCGGATACGTGGGCGGTGGCAATGAGGAGGATCTCCTTGCCCCCGCAGTCCAGTCTTGTCACATGCTCGTCCAAACCGTTTCTCCCATTCCGCGGCCCGCCGCAAAAGTTCCGGCATCCGCCGGGATAAAACAGGCGCGGCCCGGCGGCCGCGCCCGCAAAAGCGCCAAGGTCAGAAGCTGCGGTCGTCGGGGTTGGGCGCCTCGCCCAGGCCCTTGACGGCGGAGATGACCGCCATATCCCCCTCGCTGATCTGGAAGTCAAACACGCCGGCGTTTTCGGCGATGCGGTCCGCCGAGACGGATTTGGGCAGGGGGTTAAAGCCCATTTGCAGGCTCCACCGCACACAGACCTGGGCCACGGTTTTGCCATACTTTTGGGCAAGGTCCCGCATTTCGGCAATATCAAAAATCTTGCCGGTGCCAAGGGGGCTGTACGCCTGCAGCAAAATGCCCTTCTGCCGGCAGTAGTCCACCACCTCGTCCTGGGTAATGCCGGGGCAGAGCTTAATCTGGTTGGCCGCCGGGACGGTTTTGGCCGTCTTCAGCAGGGCTTCCATGTGGCGGATCATAAAATTGCTGACCCCGATGGCCCGCACCTTTCCGGCCGCCGCCAGCTCCTCCATGGCGCGCCAGCTTTCGGCGTTCTTCTCCTCCCAGCAGTCCCGGAAGGCCTTGGGGTTGGGCCAGTGGATGAGGTACAGGTCCAAATAGTCGGTGCCCAGCTTTTTCAGGGACAGGTCGCAGGCCTTCAGGGTCGCCTCGTACCCGTGGTCGCCGTTCCACAGCTTGGTGGTCAGAAAAATATCCTCCCGGGCCACGCCGCTCTGCTTAATGCCGACGCCGACGCTCTCCTCGTTGCCATAGGCGGCCGCCGTGGCAATATGGCGGTAGCCCGCGTCCAGGGCGGCCTTGACGGCGCTGACGGCGGTTTCGCCGTCGGGGGTCTGCCAGGTGCCAAAGCCCACGCAGGGGATCTTCGTTCCATTATTCAGGGTATAGCAGTCGGTCAGATGTTTCATAGGTCTGCTTCATCCTTTCCTTGATTCTTCCCGGTTTCGGTGCTTCTTCTCTTCCATTATAAACCATAGGCCCCCCTTTCAGTCAAGGGGGACCTAAAAATCCGCGGCTGCCGCTTTTTCGGGGCGGTCAGGGCTGGGGCAGGGCGGTCAGCCTTCCAAACAGGACATACCTTGCGTTTTCAAAGTCGTAGGAGCAGGTGGAAAGGCTCACAATGCGGTCCCCCGCCCCTACCTCCACCTCACTTTGGAAGGTGGAGGCGGCCCGAAGGGCCTGGATGTAGGCGAGAAAGTCGGCGTCGTCCGCAAAGTCGAAGCGGATGAATTCGCTGCCGCCGTCGCCCAAAATCCCCGCAAACAGCTGGAGAGTGTAGGCCCCCTTTGGGGTGTACAGCCACAGCACTGGGTGGGCGTCGTAGTAGTCCTGGGCCTGA
>CALGIL010000138.1 GCA_937914895.1 uncultured Angelakisella sp. | reverse complement strand
GATGAGTTCCACCAGCTGCCCGGTGGTCTCGATGGGGGCGGCCTCCCGGGCCCGTACAATGCGCTTGGCAATGGGAAGGGCAAATTTTTCCTCCCCAAACTCCCGCAGGATTCTTGCCAGGGAGCTGACGTCGTAGGTATTGACAAGATCCCGGGCGCTGGGTCCCTCCTGGCTCATGCGCATATCCAGGGGGGCGTCGGCGCGGTACGAAAAGCCCCGTTCCACCGTGTCCAGCTGCCGGGAGGAGACCCCCAGGTCCAGCAGGATGCCGTCCACGCACGGGATGCCCAGCCTGTCCAGCACCAGGGGAATGTCCTGGAATTCGCTGTGGACCACCGTCGCCTGGGGGTAGGGCGCCAGCCTTTCGGAGGCGGTCCGGACGGCGTCCGGGTCCCGGTCCAGGGCGATAAGCCGGCCTGTGGAAAGCCGCTTTGCAATCTCGGCGGAGTGCCCCGCGCCCCCGGCGGTGCCGTCGATATAGATGCCGTCGGGACGGATGGCCAGGCCCTGAATACATTCCTGCAGCAGCACCGGCTGGTGGCTGAATTCCACGGCCTGTCCCCCCCGTCTTCTGCAATCCTTCTCCACCGCACCGCGGTTTTCTATGGGGTTTTGTCCCAAATTCCACCGGCTTTTTTAAAAAAGCCGGACAAAAAGCTGTAAAGTGGTATAATAACCGCAAGCAGCTATTATACGGTGATTTTAGCGGCCGGCCTGCGGCGCGGTTACACGTTGAGGTTGTCCATCTCTTCCGCCATGGCGTCGGAAGTCATCTGGGCGTCGCTGGCATACCAGCGGTCCGCGTCCCAAATTTCGGCCCGGTCCACCGCGCCGATGACTACCACCTTCTGGTCCAGGCAGGCGTACTTGCGAAGGATGGGGGGGACCACGATGCGTCCCTGCTTGTCCGGCTCCACCTCGGCGGCGCCCGCAAAGAAAAACCGCTTCAGGTTCCGGGCCTTGGAATCCGGCTGGGCCTTCAGCTTGTCCTCCCAAAGCTTCCATTCCTCCAGGGAGTACATGGCCACACAGTTATCTAACCCCCGGGTGATGATAAACCGGTCTCCAAAATCCTCGCGGAACTTGGCGGGCACATTGATGCGGCCCTTGGCGTCCACAGTGTGTTCAAAGGTCCCAATGAGCATCTGTGCCGCCTCCCTTTTCCGCAGATTGGATGAGTTTTATGGGATTTTCTTCCACCTAAACCCACTTTAACCCACCGTTTAGGTAAATTATATCCCATTTGTAGGAATAATGCAATGATGAACTAATGTTCTTTTTATCTTTGTGCAGGATGTCAAAAGGATGGTCAAAACGTCGAATTACCGCATGTTTTTTTGTAAAAAAGACCATATGTTCTGTCATTTTGTCGAAATCCGCCTTGCCCGCGCAGGGGCAACGGCAGCGCAAACCGGCATGGCAGCACGCAAAAGCCCCCCGGACAAAGCCTTTGTCCGGGGGGCCTGCTCCGCCCCTTGGGCGGGGTGCATTTTTTATGTAAGGTCCTTTTGCCTTGCCTGTTGCTTGCCCTGCTTGGCGGATTCCCGGGCCGTCTCGGTCAGGGCCTGGCGGGTGCTTTTGACCTCGGTCAGGGACTTGCTCAGGGCTTCCTCGGTGGCGCGGAGCATGGCCTCGGAAAAATCGTAGGCGGCCTGCTTCATCTCCTTGGATTTAATGCTGGCCTGGGACAGGGTCTCGCTGGCCTTGGCACCCGCGGTGGAGGTAAGCTCGTTGGATTTGGCGGTGGCCTCCGCCACCAGGGAGGCGGCCTTCTGGCTTGCCTCGCTGAGCAGGGCCATCCCCTTGGCGTTGGCCTGCCGGACAATGGTGTCGTTGTCCACCAGGCTTTTGGCCCGCTCCTCCGCCTTGCGGATGAGGCCCTCCGCCTCCTTTTTGGCCAGGGAGAGGATCTCGTTGCGGTCCGACACCACCGCCTTTGCCTGCTTGATCTCGGTGGGCATATTCAGCCGGATATCGTCGATGAGCTCCCGGATGCGGTCCGCGTCCACCATGCACTTGCTGGTCAGCGGCAGGGTTACCGCATCCTCCAGCACTTCGTCGATGCTGTTGAGGATGACGTCAATATTTGCCATGGTCCTATCCCCTTTCCTGTTCCTGCTGCGGCCGCAGCTTAGCCACAATTTCCCCCCGGACACAGTCCGGCACAAAGCCCGAAATATCTCCCCCCAGGCTGCAGACCTGCCGGACAATGCTGGAGCTGAGATACATATTTTCGCCGCTGGTGGTAAAAAAGATGGTGTCGCAGCCCGGCAGCAGCTTGCGGTTGGTCAGCGCCATCTGGAACTCGTACTCAAAGTCGGACACCGCCCGCAGCCCCTTGACAATGGCGTGGGCGTCCACCCGCTGTAGGTAATCCACCAGCAGGCCCGCGTCGCAGTCCACCTCCACGTTGGGCAGGCGGCCGGTGGCTTTGCGCAGCATAGCCATGCGCTCTTCCACCGTAAAATGGCTCTGCTTGGCGGCGTTGTAGGCCACCAGCACAATCACCCGGTCAAACAGCCCGCTGGCCCGCTGGATGATGTCCACGTGGCCGTTGGTCACCGGGTCAAAGCTGCCGGGGCAGACGACGGTTTTCATGGGCGGGGCTCCTTTCTGCGGTAGGCGGTCAGCTTGATTTTGCCGTAGTGGTAGGTCTTATGCACCGCAAAGTCCCCCGCCTCTCCCGGCAAAACCTCCTCCCGGCGGCTTTCGCACAAAATGACGCCGCCATCGGTCATCCGACGGGCCAGCAGCGGCAGCACCTGGGGCAGAATGCCCTGGCCGTAGGGCGGGTCCAGCAGGGCAATGTCAAACAGGTCCCCGGAGGTCCCCAAAAAGGACAGGGCGTCCATCCCCGCCACCCGGGCCCGCTTCATCAGGCCGGTGGCCTGCAGGTTTTCCAGGACCACCTCCCGGGACAGGCGGGCGCTGTCCACAAAGACGCAAAACTCCGCCCCGCGGCTGAGGGCCTCGATGCCCAGCTGCCCCGACCCTGCAAACAGGTCCAGGGCCCTTGCCCCCTCCACCTCAAACTGGATGCTGCTGAACATGGCCTCCTTGACCACGGCGGTGGTGGGGCGCACATCCAGGCCATCCAGGGTCCTCAGCTTTCTGCCCCTGGCAGATCCGGTAATCACTCTCAACGCGGGTTTCCTCCTGTATGGTCCAAGGCGGCGCCGCACAAAATGCGGCTGGCGCCCTTTTGGCGCTGCCTTGCTTCTATTATTTGTTATTTTGTCCCGTCTGTCAATTCTTTTTTCGTCTCCGCCCCGGGATGAAGGAAGGCAAACAGGGTGCCGGCGGCGGTTTTGGTCATGCCGGGGGCGGCCTCCAGCTCCTCCAGGGTGGCCTCCGCCATGGCCTTTTGGGTCTTAAAATGGCGCAGCAGCTTTGTGGCGCGCACCTCCCCAATGCCCTCCACCGAAAGCAGCCGGGAGGTAAGGGTCCCCCTGCCGTGGCGGTTCCTGGAAAATTCCACCGAATAGCGGTGCACCTCGTCCTGGATGGCGGTAACCAGAGAAAAGACCCCCCGGTTGGCCGAAATGGCGATCTCCTCGTCCTGGGACGAAACCGCCCGGGTGCGGTGGCGGCTGTCCTTGACCATGCCAAACACCGGCAGCTCCAGCTCATGGCGGCGCAGCACCTCCTTGGCCACCGACACATGGCCGGCGCCGCCGTCGATGAGCCACAGGTCCGGCAGGCGGTCGAAGCCCGGGTCCTTTTTCTCCGGGTCCAGATACCGCTCCAGCCTGCGGGAGAGCATTTGGGCCATGGCGGCGTAGTCGTCGGGCTGGACCTGATCCCGGATGGTAAAGCGCTTATAAAACTTCCGCTGGGGGCGGCCGTTTTCGAACACCACCATGCCGCCCACAATGGTCTGTCCGCCATAGTTGGAAATGTCGTAGGCCTCGATGACCGCGGGCGGCGACTGCATCCCCAGCAGCTGGCCAAGCTCCGCCACGGCGGACAGCTCCCGGCCGGAGCGGCCCGTCCCCCTGGCCAGTGTTTGGGCGGCGTTGTTTTTGGCCATCTCCGCCACCTCCCGGCCCTTGCCCCGGGCCGGCACGGTGATAATCACCTTTTGCTTTTTATGTTCCGAGATGACCTGGGCAATCATGTCCCGGTCCTCCACGTCGCTTTCCAAAAAAATCTCCTTGGGCAGCTGGCCGCGGCCCAGGGACAGGTAGTAGGACAGAAGGAATTCCTCCACCACGTGCTCCACGCTCTCAAAATAATCGAAGGTAAAATCCTTTTTGTCCCGCAGGCGCCCCTCCCGGAAGATGAGCACCGACAGGTAGACGGAATCCTCCCCCTGTACGGCGGCCACCACGTCCAGATTTTCGTGGTTGTAGGCCATCACCTTTTGCTGGGCGCCGATTTTTTCAATGGCGGCAATGCGGTCCCGGTAGCGGGCGGCCCGCTCAAAGTCCAGCTCCTCCGCCGCCTCCTCCATCTTTTTGGTCAGGCCCTCCACCGACCCGGCGCCCCCCTTGCGCATAAAGGAGATTGCCTCGTCCATGGCCTCCTGGTACCGCTGGGGAGAGATGCGGCCGGTACAGACCCCCATGCACTGCTTGATGTGGTAGTTAAGGCAGGGGCGCCCCTTGCCCAGGTCCCGGGGGAACTGGCGGCTGCAGGTGGGCAGCATAAAGGCCTTGTTGGCCTCGTCCACCGTCTGCTTGACCACCACCGAGCTGGTGTAGGGCCCAAGGTAGGTGGCCGTCTTGTCCGTCCGCTGTTTTTCCGCCGAGATGCGGCCATAGGGCCCCGGGGAAATTTTGATGTAGTGGTAGCCCTTGTCGTCCTTGAGGAGGATGTTGTATTTGGGGGTGTGCAGTTTAATGAGGCTGCATTCCAGCACCAGGGCCTCAAACTCGCTGTCGGTGACGATGTAGTCAAAATCCTCCACGTGCTCCACCATGGCGTACACCTTGGCCTGGTGGCTTTCCACCGCGCGAAAATAGGAGGTGACACGGTTTTTTAAGGACTTTGCCTTGCCCACATAGATGATGGTGCCCCCCTTGTCCTTCATCAGGTAGACGCCGGGCTCCTGGGGCAGGGCGTTGGCTTTTTTGCGCAGCTGCGCCACGTGTTCAAGATTCATGCTGGCCCCTCCTTTGCGTACAGGCGTCCCCCGGATAAGGAAAAGGGCGCGCCGCCACTGCTGGCCGCGCACCCGTACTGTCCGTGTCCCAAATTACTCGGCAAAGCCGGACTCCACCAGCTTGACCAGGGAGTCCACCGCCTGCTGTTCGTCCGCGCCGTCCGCAATAATTTTAATGGGGGTCCCCCCCACAATGCCCAGGGAGAGCACACCCAAAAGGCTTTTGGCGTTGACGCGGCGCTCCTCCTTTTCCACCCAAATGGAGGATTTGAATTCGTTGGCCTTCTGAATGAAAAATGTGGCCGGTCTGGCATGCAGTCCCACGTGGTTTTGGACGGTCACTTCTTTTACGTACATCGTTTCTATCTCCCCTTAACAGCTGATACTAAGCCAGCCTTACGGCGCTATTGTAAATTATAGCATACCCCGGCGGCAGGTCAAAGAAGATTCGGTCCCCGGAAAGGGCTTTCCTCTTAAATTCTGCTTGTTTTCTATATATGGTCCGGTTTAGGGTTCCCCATTTGTCTATTATTACTACAAAGTTTTCAACAAGGACAGCATATTGTACACTGTCGGGACGCAAAACTCCGCCGGAAACCCCGTTTAGTCCGGTCCCTTGTCCGGTTCCTTCTCGGCGCTCTCCCTGCGCAGGGCCTCCCTGCGGGCGGCCTTGGCCCGGCGTTCCTCCTCCAGCACCCGGGGCAGATTTTCGTCCACCAGCAGCTGCAAAAAGGCCAGGTCCTCCTTGGTCAGGGGCGCGCGGGCCAGCATATCGGGGCGCTTGTACAGGGTGTTCAGGATGCTCTGGTCCTTGCGCCAGCGGGTGATGTTGGCGTGGTGGCCGGTAAGCAGAATATCCAGATAATCACACTA
>CALGIL010000137.1 GCA_937914895.1 uncultured Angelakisella sp. | reverse complement strand
GGCCGAGCACCACCGGCTGTACACCACCGCCGACGGGGGCAAAACCTGGGCCCGGGGGACGGTGCCCGACCGGGAGGGCTGGGCGAGCTGTGCCTTTGTCAGCCCCACCGTGGGCTTTTTGGGCTATGGCACCGACGATGGATCCCACCAGCCCCTTTGGCGCACCACCGACGGCGGCCAAAGCTGGCAGCGGCTGACCCTGCCCATGCAGCAGGGGGCGGCCCCCCAGGAGGTGATTACCCCCATGGCGGCGGACTACACCTGGGGCAGGGTGGAGGTTCCCTTAAGGGTGACGGTGGACTGCGTGCCCATGGACCGCACCTACACCAGCTGGGACAACGGCGAAAGCTGGCGCTTCCCCGTAAAAATGCCCGCCTTTGAGGACGCCCGCTACGGCGCCGTCACCGTGGTGCGGGACGGCCGGGAAGAAGCGACGGAACACCCCTACGAGGGCCAGGGCATCAAACGGGCGCTGCAAAGCTTTGTGTCCCAGGACTGCCTTGCCCTGGGGGCCGACCCGGAGGCGCTGCTGCCCGGCTACGGCCGGCTGGAGCAGACGGAGTTCCGCTTGACGGGCCCCCAGGCCCAGTGGAGCCTGAAGCTCTGGCTGGGGGAGGGGCAGGCGCTGGCGTGGCAGTCGGGGGACCCCGACCACTACTACCTGGTGGAACAGCCCTTTGCGGACGGGCTGCTGCAGGAGTGTATGGCGGCCAAAACCCAGGCCCTGGAGCGGGAGCGAATCGACCCGCCGCAGGATTATACCGACCCGGAGTTCCGGCGGCAGGCCCTGGAAATGGGCTACACCGAGGAATATTTGGACTTTCGGCAAAAGACCAGCTGGAACCTGGGCGAGCTGCTGACCCAGGATGCCGCCGGTGTGACCATGCTGATGCAGGACTTTGGGCGGTACCAGACCTTTATAAACAAGCTGCTGGGGATGAGCTGGGATGAGCTGGGCGCACGGACGGATGGAACGCCGGTGTTTACGGCGGACGGGCAAAAGGGCGTCTTCTTCTGCTACGACCCCGACGAATATGCCTCCCCCACCTACCTGATTTGGTGCGACCGGCAGACCGGCGAGACAAGATGGCTGGGGGCGCCCGCCGGGTGGGCCTGGGCTTTGGACAAAACCCGGGGGCTGCTGGTGGTTTCGGCCTTTAGGGATCTGCTGACCATTGATATGGAGACGGGTGAGGCCGTGCCCCCGGTGTACGACTTCGACTTTGGCAGCCGCCTGGCGGACGGCCAGCCCCAGCGGGTGGTGCGGGGCCTGGGCTACGATGGCTTTGCGGACCGTTTTGTCGTCCTCTACACCGAAAACCCCTATGACGACTGGGTGTACCAGGAGCCTATGCTGGCGGTATACCGGGGCGGCGGGGAGCATCTGCGGGATGTGCCCACCGGCCGGATTGTGATATCCAGCTACAAAAACTTTCCGACGGTGGCGCAGTTTGTCAATTTTACCGCCCAGGGACACATCCGCACCCAGTTGGGGGTGGACGAACTGCTGGACATGAAGTATTAAACAGGGCGGGGATGCCCACGGCAGCAAAAATCCCTTTGCGCTGCCGCCCGCAGAAAATTCCGCCGGGGCCCCACGGCACCGCCTTGACATTGCCGGTGGGGAAAGCTATAATTTCATTTGCGCCGGCAAACAGCCGGCCGCTTCGTACAGAAACGCTGGAATCACGGTTGCCATGGGGATTTGAACGGTATGCTGTAAAGGCATATGGCTTTTCTGCAGAAGGGCCATATGCTTTTTTATCCCTCTGCGGCGCCGGATGGAAAGCGGTATGGCATGGCCCAACACCGTAAAACAAAACTGAGGAGGAAACCATCATGGCATGTTTTTTGGTACCCACCGCCGAGGCGATTGCCGCGGCCATTGTTACAAAGGCCGTCGAGGCGAAGGAGCAGGAGCCCGCGGCGCTGAAGGCCGGCGGCGGCCCTGAGGGAACGGGGAGGATTCCCTTCTCCCAAAAGCTTCGGTGGCTGACGGGTATGCTTTGGGGCGGCTCGGCCCTGCTGGCCTTCGAGCATATCTGGCACGGGGAGGTTACGCTGTGGTTTCCCTTTCTGACGGCGGCGGGCAGTGCGGAGGGCACGGGCGCGATGCTCCGCGAGATGTCCACGGTGGGCGTATCCATGGCGGCCCTTGTAACGGCGGTCTGGCTCTGCATGGTGGCCGTCTCAAACGCCATTGAAAAGCGGGCGGCAAAAGCGCCGGCCGCGCAGACGGCCGCAAACTAAAAAGGAGGCCCCATGACACTGCTTACCACTGTTTTTGCGGCCATCATCTGCACCGTCGTCTGGTATAAAAACGCCCCCAAAGACGAGATGAAGGTCGGCATCCTCTGCTGGATGTTCTGGGGTGCTTCCATCATGTGGCTTGTGGACGCCGTCTTTGAGTATTCGGAGCTGAAAGCGGCGTATTTTACCCCCGCCCCAGCCGATATGCTCAACGATTTGTACCTGGGCCTTTCCGCCGTGGCCCTTGGCCTTGTCATCTGGCTGATTATCCTGCTGGTCAAAGACCCTAAAGGCGCCGTAAAAGCCGCTTTGTTCCGGAAAAAGCCATAAGCCTGTGGGAATTTTCAGGGGGCGGTCCCGTCATGCGCGGCATGATGGGGCCGCCCCTTCTGTCAAAAATATCAGCGTGAGAATACAGCCCGCAAAAGGCCTGGGCAGCGCACTGCGCTTCCCAGGCCTTTTGCCGGTTGTTGGGGCGGGGAAAGAAATGCAGAGAAGAGGAGGACAAAGCGAATCGCATAAAAATATATAAACATATATTGTAATTATAGAAAGAATGATGTATCATAAAGTCAGAATAAGGCCATATAAATCTGCTTGTTTGGCAGC
>CALGIL010000136.1 GCA_937914895.1 uncultured Angelakisella sp. | reverse complement strand
AAGCTGCACCCCCTGGAATACCCCAAGGACCTGCTGGCCGAGGCCCGGGACCTGGCGCCCCGGTACGGGGACCGGACAGTCTGCGGGCCCCTGGGGTTCCAGCTGCGCCGGGGGGACCGCCTGGTGCTGGCCGGGCGCAACGGCAGCGGCAAATCCACCGTCCTAAAGCTTCTGCTGGGGCAGGAGGTGGACCACGGCGGCCAGCTGTGGGTGGGCGGGGGCCTCGTCCTGTCCCACCTGCCCCAGGAAAGCGCCGCCCTGGCGGGGGACCCCCGGGACTTTGCCGAAAGCCGGGGGCTGGACGTCAGCTTGTTTTTTACCATCCTGCGAAAGCTGGACTTTACCCGAAGCCTGTTTGACCGGGACATGGGGGGATACAGCCAGGGGCAGAAGAAAAAGGTGCTGCTGGCGGCCAGCCTTGCCACCCCGGCCCACCTGTACGTCTGGGATGAGCCCCTCAACTATGTGGACCTGCCCTCCCGCGTCCAGCTGGAAAATCTGATCCTGGAATATAGACCCACCATGGTGCTGGTGGAGCACGACGCCCGCTTTTGCCGGGCGGTGGCCACCCAGACGGTGGAGGTGTAAAAGGCGGGGAGCATGATGCTCCCCGCCTTTTGATTTTCTGCTACCGCATCTCCCGGACGCGGGCCAGAATGTGGGCCGCCGCCTCATCCAGCGGGACCGCCTCCTGCCAGCTTTTGTCCCGGGCCGCCAGCTCCGCCTGGCCCCGTTCCAGATTGCGGGGGCTGAGCACCACCCGGACGGGCACGCCAAAGAGGTCCGCGTCGCTGAACAGTACCCCGGCGCTCACCGCCCGGTCGTCCAGCAGCACCTGGATGCCGGCCTCCTCCAGCTCCCGGTACAGACGCTCCCCCGCTTCTTTTACCGCGGGCTGGTCGGCCCGCAGACAGCAGATTTCCACCTGCCAGGGGGCGATGGCCATGGGCCAGATGGGCCCGTTTTCGTCGTGGCGGGCCTCGCAGACCGACGCCGCCAGCCTGCCCACCCCAATGCCGTAGCACCCCATGACGGGGTGGCGGGCCACCCCCTCGGCGTCCAGGTAGGTCATGCCCATGGCCTTTGTGTACTTGTCCCCCAGCTGGAAGATGTTGCCCACCTCCACCCCCCGGGAGACGGTGAGGGCCGCCTTGCCGCAGCAGGGGCAGATGTCCCCGGGCCGCACCCGGGACAGGTCGTGGTAAGTTACCTCCCCGCAGTCCCGGGGGATGCACAGGCCGGTGTAGTGGTACCCCGGCCGGTTGGCCCCGCAGGCCAGGTTATGGGCCCCCTCCAGGGAGCGGTCGAAGAGGGCGGTGCAGCCCTCCCAAAGGCCGTGGGGGCCCATGTACCCCGCCGCCAGGGGGCCGCCCTCCTCCAGCACCGCGGGGTGCAGCTCCTCCCCCACCAGGTTTTGCAGGGCCGTCTCGTTGACCTCCATATCCCCCCGCATAAAGGCCGCCACAACCTCCCCCGATGCCTTTTGGTAGGCCACGGCCTTCAGGGTGCGCTCCG
>CALGIL010000135.1 GCA_937914895.1 uncultured Angelakisella sp. | reverse complement strand
CGGGGGTGTACTTTCCCTACTGGATGGCCGATCTGGATGTCCGGGGCAGCCTGAACACCACCGGCACCAAGGTGCGGGTGTGGCGCGCCGGAAACTACGAGTACACTGAGACCAGCCGCTTTCAGCTGGTGCGGGACGGCTCCTTTCGTTTTCCGGAATTGACCCGCAACGCCCTGAACAGCAAGTACAACCGCCAGCTGGTGGACGGCGTGCTGCCCTTTCGCACCGGCGAGCTGCGGGATTTTCAGATGAGCTTTTTGTCCGGCTTTCAGGCGGAGCAGCGCAATATGGAGCGGGGAGACGTGGAGCAGGACGTCTGTGAGGAGGCCCGGGACTACACCCGAAAACTGCTGCAGGACACCGCCGCCGGCTACACCCTGGTGGACACAAGCAGCCTGCAGGCGGAGGTGTCCGCGTCGGACTGGCGGTATGTCCTGCTGCCGGTGTGGGTGCTTACTTATAAGGGTACCGGCGGCAAAACCTATTACTACGCCATGAACGGCCAGACCGGCAAGGTCTGCGGCCAGCTGCCCGTGGACGGCAAACGGCTGGGTGCCCTGTTTGCGGGGGTCACCGTTCCGCTGTTTTTGCTGCTGTTGTTGGGGGGGTGGCTGCTATGAGGCGATGGCTGTCCCTTCTGCTGGTCCTGCTGGCGGTATCGGTCCCGTGGACCGCGGCCCTGGCCCAGGAGCAGCGGGTGTACGACATGGCGGGGCTTTATTCCGCCGATGAGGTGGAAACCCTGGAGGCCCATCTGGCCGAAGCCCGGGAGGAGTTGGGCACCGACATTGTCATCGCCACCACCGACGACGCTCAGGGTAAGTCCGCCAAGCTGTACGCCGCCGATTTTTACGACGAGATGGGCTTTGGCCGGGGGTCGGACCACAGCGGCGTCATCCTGCTTATCGACATGGAAAACCGGGAGGCCGCCGTGGTCACCACCGGGGGCATGATCGACGTTTTGACCGACCAGCGCATCGAGGATATTCTGGACGATGTGTTTGAGGGCCTGGGCGACGGCGATTTTATGCTGGCCGCCGAGAACTACATCCGCGCCCTGGAACGCTGGGTACCTCAGGGCGTTCCCGAGGACCATTACCGCTATGACACCGAGACCGGCGAGATCACGGTGCCGAAGATCCACTTCCTGTCCGCCGCCGAAGTTGCCGTCGCCGCGGTGCTGGCCCTGGCGGCGGGGAGCCTGTCCTGCCTGTTTGTATACCGCCGCTACAAGATGAAGGCCGGCGGCCGGGACCGCTACGACTACCGGGACCGCGCCGTCATGCAGCTGAGCGCCAACGACGACCGGTTTTTGGGCCGGGCGGTGACCACCCGGTACATTCCCCCGCCGCCTCCGTCCAGCGGGGGCGGGAGCGGGGGCGGGTTTTCCTCCTCCGGGGGCAGCTCCACCTTTTCGGGCAGCAGCGGGACCTCCCACGGCGGCGGCAGCCGCAGCTTCTGACAGCCAAAGGACGCCGGAGAGATTTTCTCTCCGGCGTCCTTTGGCTGTTGAGC
>CALGIL010000134.1 GCA_937914895.1 uncultured Angelakisella sp. | reverse complement strand
GAGGATGCCTTTGCACGGGATATTTCTTCCTCTTCCGGCGCTTTTGTGCCGCGCATAGTGCCGCCCTCACAAAAATATTCGTTTTGTACAAGGGCGCCTATTTCCTCGGGGGTCAGGCCGGCCAGGTGTGCCTCCCCCAGGGCGGCGGCCAGGTTTTTGGACGCCTTTTTGCGCAGCTGCCGCCGGGCCTCGGCCACCCCTTTGACAAAGCTGCCCTTGCCGGTGACGGTATAGATGACGCCGTCGGCCTCCAGCTCCTGATACGCCTTTTGGATGGTGTTGGGGTTGATGCCCAAATCCACCGCCAGGGCGCGGACGGACGGAAGCTGGGTGTCGCCGGGGTAGACCCCCAGCAAGATCAGCTCCACCACCCGGTCCTCGATCTGCCGGTAGAGGGGGATTCTGCTGTGATAATCCAGTACGATCATACCGACCCTCCGCGTTCCTTCTGTACTATATCACTTAGTACACCAAGTATAGCAGGGAGTTTTTCCCCTGTCAATGCCCGGGCGTCCCCCATAAATCCCCAAGTTTTTGAAATGCGGGTTTTGTTTGACACGGCAGGGCAGGTATAGTAAAATTAGTCTGGTATTGCGCAGGATTCATAAATGGCCGCACCGCTTCGCGGCCGTTTTGGAGGGAACACAACCTATGAGGAAAACAAAAATCATCTGCACCCTGGGCCCCGCCACCGACAGCGAGGCCATGGTGCGGGGGCTGATTGAAGCCGGGATGAATGTGGCCAGGTTCAACTTTTCCCACGGCACCCACGAGGAGCATTTGGAAAAGCTGAATCTGGTCAAACGCCTGCGTGCGGAAATGGGCGTGCCGGTGGCCACCATGCTGGACACCAAGGGGCCCGAAATCCGCCTGCGGGACTTTAAAAACGGCGGCGTCATTTTGGTGGAGGGGGCGGAGTTTACCCTGACCACCCGGGAGGTGGAGGGCACCCAAAACGAGGTGTCCATCTCCTACCCCAAGCTGCCCGGCGACGTAAAGGCGGGGGACACCGTTCTCATCGACGACGGCCTGATTCGCCTGACGGTGCGGGAGGTATCCGCCACCGACATTTTGTGCACGGTGGTCAACGGCGGGCCGGTGTCCAACCACAAGGGGGTCAACGTGCCGGGGGTGCGCCTCTCTATGCCCTATGTGTCCCAGGCCGACCGGGAGGACATTCTTTTCGGCATTCGCAACGGCTTTGACTTTATTGCCGCGTCCTTTGCCCGCACCCCCCAGGACATTTTGGACATCCGCAATCTTTTGGCGGAGGAAAGCTGCCGCCACATTAAGATTATTGCCAAAATCGAAAATGCCCAGGGGGTGGAAAACCTGGACGGCATCCTGGCCGTCTCCGGGGGCATTATGGTGGCCCGGGGCGACCTTGGGGTGGAGGTCGCCATGGAGGACATCCCGGTGCTGCAAAAGGTGATGATCCACAAATGCGTCGGCGACGGCAAAATGGTCATTACCGCCACCCAGATGCTGGAGAGCATGATTAAGAACCCGCTGCCCACCCGGGCCGAGGCCAGCGACGTGGCCAACGCCATTTACGACGGCACCAGCGCCATCATGCTGTCCGGCGAGACCGCCGCCGGCAAATATCCCCTGGAGGCGGTGCGCACCATGGACGCCATCGCCCGGCGCATCGAGCAGGACATCGACTATAAGCGGCGGCTGCGCAGCCGCGCCGAGAACTCCTACGCCAACGTCACCGACGCCATTTCTCACGCCACCTGCACCACCGCCCTGGACATTGGCGCCGCGGCCATTGTGCCCGTTACCAACTCTGGGCGCACCGCCCGCATGGTCAGCAAATACCGCCCCCCCATGCCCATTGTGGCCTGCACCTACGACCCCCACACCTACCAGCAGCTGGCTTTGTCCTGGGGCGTCACTCCGGTGATGGTGGAGCAGCAGACCGAAACCTTTGCGCTGTTTAACGCCGCCATGGAGGGGGCCCTGCGGCACAGCGGATTTTTAAAGCCCGGCGATTTGGTGGTGCTGACCGCCGGCGTGCCCCTGGGGGTGTCGGGCACCACCAACCTGCTGAAGGTGGAGACGGTGGGCGGCGCCCTGGTGGGGGGCGGCCTTGGCCGCGAGCTTGCCGTCAAGGGCCCCGTGGCGGTGGGGCGCAACACCGAGGAGCTGCTGGGCAACTACCACGAACGAGACATTGTGGTCTGCCGCAAGGCCGACCTGTCCATTATGAACCTGCTGCTGACCGCCTCGGGCATCATCACCGAGGAGCGGGACGCACAGAGCGACACCCTGCTGGATTCCATTGCCGGACAGCGCAACATTCCGGTAATTGTGGGAGTCCACGACTGCACCAGACTGCTGCGCACCGGCGAAACGGTGGCCATGGATTCGGGCCTTGGCACTGTGTCGCCGCTGAAGGTGGATCAAAACTGAAGAGGGGTAACATATGATGAAGCATTCTCTTACCATAAAGTCCATCCTCTGCCTGCTGCTGGCCACGGTCATGGTGCTGTCCATGGCGGCCTGCGGCGGCAACCCCGGGCCGGACCCGGCGTCCGGCGGCCAGGTATCCGGCGGCGGAGACATTTCCGGCGATTCCTCCGATCCCTCCGGCGGCGACAGCGCCTCCGACGGGGAGGACCGGCGGACACCCAAGGAAATTTTTGACGACATGGCCAAAAAAACGGTGACCTATTACGAGCTCAACGACGACACCGTGGGCTGGCTGTATGTCCCCGGCACCACCATTGACGAAAGCGTGGTGCAGGGGGACGACAACAACGTCTATCTGCGCAGGAACAACCTGGGGCGCAACGCCTTTGACGGCTGTTACTTTGCGGATTACCGCACCAAGCTGGGCAAGCGCGGAACACTGTCCAAAAACGTGGTGGTGTATGGCCACAGCATGGACGACAACCCCGACGGGGCCCGTTTTTCCCAGCTGAAAAAGTACCTGGACCTGGAGTACTGCAAGGAACACCCCTATGTCTATTTTACCCTGCCCGAGGCGGATAATATGATCTGGCAGATTTTTGCCGTCTTTTATACCGACATCAGCTTTGAATACCATCATCCCGACGTGGACACCGCCGGGCTCCTCAATATTGTCACCGATGCCAGAAAGCGGTCCCAGTTTAACTTTGACGTGGAGGTGGGCGCCAGCGACACCATCCTGACCCTGTCCACCTGCACCTACCTGTTCGACCCCGCCAACCGCAGCAGCTACCGCTATGTGGTCATGGCCAAGCTGCTGCCCGCGGGGGCCGAGGCCGTGACGCCGGTAAAGGTGGAGGTCAACCCCTCCCCCAAGGCGCCCAATGCCTGACCGCCCAGCGATAACTGAAGCAAGACCGGAAGAGGCCCCTGTCCGTTGGGCGGGGGCCTTGGGCTGTCAAAAAAGCGGTTACGTGAGATGGCGTACCGGGGGAATAGGGTGAAAGGGGGGCGGCGAGCCCCC
>CALGIL010000133.1 GCA_937914895.1 uncultured Angelakisella sp. | reverse complement strand
CTCCACCGGGGGCACCGAGGCCATTTTGGCGGTGGTGCGGGACCTGCCCCCCACCACCCCGGGCATTGTGGTGGTCCAGCATATGCCGCCGGTGTTTACCAAAATGTACGCCGAACGCCTGGACCGCGTCTGCCGGATGCGGGTGACCGAGGCAGTCCACCGGGAACGGGTGGAGCCCGGCAAAATCATTGTGGGCGCCGGGGATTTTCACCTGCGCCTGGCAAAGGACGCCCTGGGCTATTATGTCCGCAGCGAGCCCGGCCCCAGGGTCAGCGGCCACTGTCCATCGGTGGACGTGCTGTTTGAATCGGTGGCCGGCACAGCGGGCGGGCACGCCATGGGCATCCTGCTGACCGGCATGGGCGCGGACGGGGCCGCCGGCCTTTTAAAGATGCGCCGGGCCGGGGCCTACACCGTGGGCCAGGACGAGGAGAGCTGCGTGGTGTACGGCATGCCCCGGGTGGCCTGGGACAGGGGCGCGGTGGCCAGCCAGCTGCCCCTGGGCAGCATCGGCGCGGACATTATCCGGTTTTTAAACAGCGCGCGGCGGTAACTACCGTAAACAAATTGTGCCCCGGAACATGTTCCGGGGCACAATTTGTTTACAACGTCCATTCCCCTTTTGCGGCGGATTTGACCCGCATGGAGCCGGTGTCGGCGTCAAAAAACACCGACCGGCCAAAGTCGGCCCCCGTGTCGTCGGCGATAATGGGAATCCGCAGCCGCTGGAGCACCGCCTTGACGGCCGTCACGTTGCGCTGGCCAATGTTGGAAATGGCGGAGTTGCTGATGACGGCAAACATCTGGGCGCCTCCGGCGATTTTGGCCTTCATCCGCAGGCGGCTGGCCCCCTGGGCCTCCATGCGGCTGACCAGCATGGCAATGCCCGTGTCGGCGTACCGCATGGGCGGGCCCGCCGACGCCCCGCTTAAATCGCTGGAGGGCAGCATGATATGGGACAGCCCGGCGACCTTGACCGCCGGATCGTAGAGGCAGATTCCGACGCAGGACCCAAGCGCATAGGTCACCAGGACGTCGGGCGGCCCCACCACATTCAGGTCGGAAATACCGACGACGACTGTCTTACTCACTGAAGTCGATACCCAAATTGGTCATTATTTTCCCCAGGGAATCCACCTCGGGAATCATCAGGATATGGCTGGGCGCTTTTGTATCCTCACTGCCGAATTCGTCCTCAATGAAGATGATTTTATCGCTGATGTTGGCGTAGTAAATGGCCGGTACGCTGAGGATGGAGCCCAGCATGTCGATGGTCATGTCGGGGGGCGTAATCTGAATGGTCAAGCCGGTCATGCTGGAAATGGCGTTGACATAGGAGGCCGCCATGATGTTGGCCACCTCCTTGATGGCGGAATAGCCCATCTCGTCAATCTCCTGAAAGCTTTGGATGTCCTCCCCCAGCAGGGCGTTTAAGGTCATGTGGGCAAAGCCCTGGTGGAGCAGAAACATCATCATGCCGGTGACATCCCCGCCCAGCTGCAGCAGCAGGCCCACAATCATGGTCTCGGGCCCGCCCAGGTCCTGGGTGACCTGGGCATAGTCCAGAATGCTGATTTTGGGCACGGTGATGTACACGGGGTGCTCCAGCATCCCCGAAAGGGATGTGGCGGCGTTGCCGGAGCCGATGTTGCCAATCTCCCGCAGGACGTCCAGGTGTATGTCGTTTAAGTCCTCGTATTTGCGCAGTGCCATAGGGTCCTCTCCCTCCGCGGCTAAGGTGCTGTTTAGCGCAGATTGTTGATGATTTCCTCGATTTGGTCGGCGGTCTGGACGATGCGCGCGCTGAACTGGAAGGCCTTTTGGGTGGAGATGACCATGACCATCTCGTCCGACAGCTCCACCGCGGACTGCTCCAGGGCGCCGGAGATGAGGCGGTAGGGCTGCTCCTCATCCTCGTCCCGGTCCTCCGGCCGCCGGGCCGCCCCCGAGGTCTGGGTGGGAATAAAGCGGCCCCCCGACGCCGGCTGCAGGCCAAAGGGGTTGGCAAACTGGTAAATGCCAATCTGCTGTGCCAGCGCGTCCAGGTCAAAGGTGCCGTCGGCGCCCTTGGTCAGCTGGATGCGCTCGCCCTCGCCATCCAAAACGTAGGCGCCGTCGGTGGTCACCAGGTAGGCGTCGCCGTCCTCCATGCTGATGTCAAAGGCGCCGTTGCGGGTGTACTGAAGACCGCCCTCCCCCGCGGCCGTCCGCACCGCGAAAAAGCCAGAGCCGATGAGGCCGAAGTCCAGGGGGCTGCCGGTGGACAGCACCGGACCCTGGCGGAACACTAGGTCGCTGTCCTGCACCCGGACCCCGTGGCCCACCAAAAAGTCCTGGTCGCTGTTGACGGCCATCCGGGAGTACAAAAGGTCGGAAAAGGAGCTGCGGGAGGGCTTGTACCCCACGGTGTTGACATTGGAGATGTTGTGGGCGATTTGGTCCATGTCCCGCTGGTAGGCGGTCAAGCCCGACACGCCGCTGTAAAAGGCAATATTCATGGCTGTGCTTCTCTCCTTTCAGGCTGGGGCCGCCCCTTACAGGGACGCGATTTGTGTGGCGGCTTTCTGGTTGAGGCGGTCCACAATCTGCAGCGCGGTGCTGCAGGCCTGAAAGGCCCGCTGGGCCTCCATGACCATGGCATACTCCTGGGTGATGTCCATGTTGGTCCGCTCCAGCCACCCCTGGGCCACCCGGGGGGCCTCCGCCTGCTGGACGTTATTCATGTTCTGGATGCTGAAGGTGCCGTTGGGGTTGGACTGGATTTCGGTATTTTCGGGCACCGTCACAACGGCAAGGGCCCCCACGTTGTCGTCCTCGGCATTCCGAATCTCCCCGTTTTGCAGGACGGTAAAGTCGGCATTTTGCAGGCGGATGGGTCCGCCGCCCCGGTTCAGCACCCGCCCGGCCCCCCGGAGGATGAGATACCCCTCGTCGTCCAGGTCAAAGTTGCCGTTGCGGGTAAGAAAGCGCGCCCCCGCCCCGTTTTCCACAACAAAGAAGCCGGCGCCGTCAATGGCCATGTCGTAGGGGCGCCCCGTCTCCTCCAGGCTGCCGCTTTCAAAATTGACCGGCACCTCCGACACCACCCGCAAGGGGGCGGTGCTGCCAATAAGGGCGCTGTTGTTTTTTTCCAGCCGCGCCATAAACTCATGCTCAAAGGTGGTGCTGACCAGCCGGGCGGCCCGGAAGCCGGGGGTTTTGGCGTTGGTAATGTTGTTGCCCAGGACGCTGATGGTGCGCTCCTGCTGCAAAATGCCCGAGGCAATGGTGTAAAATCCTGACAGCATCGGTATGTCACCCTTTCATATATCTGACCATCCTGGTACGCAGCTTGCCCACCAGCTTGGCATTGATCTGTCCGATCCGCTGCTCGCTGACCCCCATGACACGGCTGATTTCCTTCATGGTCAGCTCCTCGTAGTAATACAGGCTCAGCACCAGGCGCTCCTGCTCGCCCAGGCTGTCGATCTCCCGCATCAGCACCTCCCGCAGCTCCGCCTCGTCCATGCTGCTTTCGGGGTCGTCCCCGGCGTCCGGTTCGCTCCAAATGGGACTGCCGGACTGGGGCATAACGGTCAGCAGCGCTTCGAAGGAGACCATCTGGTCGCCGGAGATCTCAAAGACGCAGCGGTCAAACTCCTCCGGGGTCATCTCCATCCCCCGGGCCATCTCCTCCCGGGTGGGGGGGCGCTCCAGGTCCATCACCAGCCGGTCATAGGTCGCGCTGAGCCGGATGGAATTCTGCCGCACCCGCCGGGGGAGCCAGTCCTGCTTGCGCACATAGTCGATGACGGCGCCCCGCACCTTGGTAAAGGCAAAGGTAGAAAATTTAACGCCGTGGCCGGGGTCAAAACGGTCCAGGCTTTCGATAAGGGCAATAACGCCCTGGTTGACCATCTCTTCCACGGTGGCGTATTTGCGGTAGGTGCCACGCATTTCCGCCGCCACGGTGCGGGCAATATAGCCATAGTGCAGCACAAGCTGGTTGCGGGCATCCCGGGAGCCGGTCTCCTTATACTGCCGCATCAGCTGTTCCGCCTGGGCGGCGTCCATGGCCTGGGCCGCGGTCATCTGCCGTCACTCCTTTCCCCTATGCAAGGGTAATGCTGCCAAGGGCCTGAATTTTGACCTGGGAATCGATCTCGTTAAAGGACAGCACCACGCAGTCCAGATAGAATTCATCCATCAGCTTTTTAAAGTAGACCCGCACAATGGGGGAGGTAAGGATAATGGGCACCTGCACCAGGTCCTTGATCTTGTCGATTTGAGCGGTGGCCGCGGTGACGATGCCCTGAATCACCTGGGGGTCCAGGGCCAGGTAGGAGCCGTTTTCCACCTTTTTGACCGCGCCCATAATCTGATTTTCGATGGCGGTGTCCAGGCTGATGACCTTCAGCTGGCCCGCCTCGGCAAACCGGTGGGTGATGGTGCGCCGCAGGGCCTGGCGGACATATTCGGTCAGCATATCCAGGTCCCGGATGCTGCCGCCGTACTCCGCCACCGTCTCCAGAACGGTCTCCACATCCTTGATGGGCACCCCCTCCCGCAGCAGGTTGCCCAGAATCTTCTGCAGGGACGCCAGGGGAAGAATGGCGGGGATGGTATCCTCCACAATGGCCTGGTTGGTCTTTTTAAGGTTGGTCAGGATGTTGCCCACCTCCTGGCGGCTCAGGAGCTCGTGGGCGTGGGACTTAATGACCTCGGACAGGTGGGTGATGATGACCGAGGTGGGGTCGATGAGGGTATAGCCCGCCAGCTCCGCCTTGACCTGCTTGTCGGCGCTGATCCACTTGGCCGGAATGCCGAAGGCCGGCTCCACCGTCTCGATGCCGTCGATGGTGTCCTCCCCGTCGGTGGGGGCCAGGGCCAGAAAGTGGTCCACCAGCACCTCCCCCACCGCCACCTGCTCGCCCTTGATGTTGATGGCGTACTGGTTGGGGTTCAGCTGACCGCTGTCCATAATGCGCACCGAGGGGAACACCATGCCCATGCTGACCGCAAAGTGCTTGCGGAACATGACCACCCGGTCCACAAAGGTGCCGCCGCTGCCGCTGTCCACCAGGGGGATCAGGCTGTATCCAAACTCCATGGACAATGGGTCCACCGTCAAAAGGTTGTAGACATTGTCGATGTCGCGGTAGTAGTCCGCCTCGCTGGTAATCTCCTGGCCCGCGTCCGCCGGGGGGCCCTCCATGGCGGCCAGGGGCTGCTTCATTTTGCGCAGGGTGGTAACGCCCAGGACAAGGAGGAGCCCCGACATCACCAGCACCTGCACCGGCGGAAAGCCGATGAACATGAGGCACAGCATGGCAATGGCCGACATAATCAGCACCATGGGCTGGGAGAGGAACTGCTTTGTCACCTCTTCGTTCAGGGTGCTTTCGGAGGCGGACCGGGTGACGATCATGCCGGTGGCCACCGAGATGAGCAGGGCGGGAATCTGGGACATAAGGCCGTCGCCCACCGTGGCGGCGGCGTAGGTGTTGATGATGGTGCCAAAGTCCCCCATGCCGCTCATAAAGCCCACCAAAATGCCGCCGATGAGGTTGATGAGGGCGACCACCAAAGAGATGATGGCGTCGCCCTTGACAAACTTGGAGGCGCCGTCCATGGCGCCGAAGAAGTCCGCCTCCCGCTGGATTTTGCTGCGGCGCAGGCGCGCCTCGTCCTCGGTAATAAGCCCGGAGGAAAGGTCGGCGTCAATGGCCATCTGCTTGCCGGGCATGGCGTCCAGGGTAAACCGCGCGGCCACCTCGGACACCCGCTCGGAGCCCTTGGTGATAACGATAAACTGCACCAGCACAATGATGAGGAAAATGACCAGGCCCACCACCACGTTGCCGCGGATGACAAAATCGCCAAAGGTCTTAATGACCTCGCCGGCATAGCCGCCGTCCTGCAGGATGGCCCGGGTGGCCGAAACGTTCAGCGCCAGCCGGAACAGGGTGGTGATGAGGAGCAGGGAGGGAAAAATGGAAAACTCCAGGCTTTCCTTAATGTACATGCTGGTCAGCAGGATGACAAAGGACAGGGCAAGGTTGGCGATGAACAGAAAGTCCAGCACCGGGGCGGGCAGGGGTATAATCAGCAGGAACACAATGACGATGACGAAAACCGCCACCATGTTGTCTAAAATCTTCACAATCCCAAATCCTTTTTCTTCACGCTGTATACAAAGGCCAGCACCTCGGCCACCGGCCCGTAAAACTGTTCGGGGATGGCCCGGTCCAGGTCCACCGCCTCAAACAGGCCCCGGGCAAGGGGTTTATTCTCGGTGATGACAATGTCATGCTCCTCGGCAATTTGGACAATGCGCCTTGCAATGTTGTCCGCGCCCTTGGCCACCACCACCGGGGCCAGGTCCGCCTTGGGGTCGTACCGGATGGCCACGGCATAGTGGGTGGGGTTTCGGATGACCACGTCGGCGGTGGGCACCTTCTGCATCATGCGCCGGCGTGCCATGGCCTGCTGGCGCTCCCGGATCTTGCCCTTGATCTGGGGGTCGCCCTCGGTCTGCTTGTACTCTTCCTTAATCTCCTCTTTGCTCATGCGCAGGTTTTTTTCGTAGTCCCACCACTGGTACAGGTAGTCCCCCGCCGCCAAAAAGGCCATGATGGCGGCCGCCGTTTGCACAATGGACAAAATGACGCCGCCCGTGTAGGCAATGGACTGCGCCAGGGTCATGTCCATCATCCGGGGGAAGTTGGCAAGCTCCTTGAGAAAGGTGTTGTAAATGATGTAGGACAGCACCGCAATTTTGGCAAGGCTCTTTAAAAGCTCCACCAGCCCCCGCACGGAAAACATCCGCTTAAGGCCCTGGATGGGGTTGAGGCGGCTCATTTTAAAACCCGCCGCCTGCATGGAAAAAAGCAGCCTGGTCTGCCCCGTGGTAAAGACGACGGCCACCGCCGAACAGATGAGCAGCAGGGGCATGGCCGTCATCAGAAAGGTTGTGGCACCCTCCAAAAAGAGGTGACGGGCGTCGGACACCGTCACGTAATCCATGGTGGCGGTATAGCCGAAAAAATTGGTGATGGAGTTTTCAAGGGAGGTGAGGATGGGCGGGCCCAGCAGCTTGAGGCTGTAAAACACCGCCACCAGGGTCGCCACGGTGACGACCTCCCGGGACATAAAGATATTGCCTTTTTTCCGTTCGTCCTGCCGTCGTTTCGGTGTTGCTTTTTCGGTCTTTTCCCCCGCCACTGTATTCCCCCCTGCCGGCCGGGGCACCGTCAGGCCATCAGCCCAAGGACGCCCTCCATATTTTCAAACATCAGCCGGATGTAGTTGTCCAAAAACGAGGTGATGGGTCCGGCAAACAGAAGCAGCAGCAAAATGCCCAGCAGCATCTTCAGCTGGATGTTGATGACAAAGACATGTATCTGGGGAATGAGCTTCATCAGGACGCCCATGGAGATTTCCAGAATGAGCTCGGCGGCCAGAAAGGGGACGGCCAGCCGCATGGCCAGGCTGAAGGCGGCGATAAACAGGTCCAGCATCAAAGAGGCCGCCTGGGCGGTGGGGACAAAGCCCCCCGCGGGGATGACCGTAAAGGACCGGGCAAAAATCTGGATGAGGAGGAGGTGGCTGTCGGTGGCAAAAATGTACAGGCAGAAGACGATGGTAAGGAGGTTGCCCGAAATGGACATCTGCACGCTGGTGCCGGGGTCGAACACCTTGGCCATGGACATGCCAAACTGGGTGTCCATGAGGTCCCCGATGAAAAACAGAAGGTAGTAAAAAATCTGGAACACAAACCCCAGGCCCAGGCCCAGCAGTAGCTCCCGGAGGATGGCCTCCACCAGGTCCAGGGAGCCCCCCATGGCCGCGTCCCCCGCATAGACATTGGGGGCCAGAAGAAGGGTGAGCAACAGGATGAGGCCCACCCGGACCATGGCGGGCAGGTTGCGCCGGGACAAAAGAGGATTGAAGCCGATCATCCCCGCCAGCCGGACAAACACCAGAATGTAGACATGGCCCGCCTCCAGCACCGCCCCCATATCACAAAACGGCGGCCATGCTAAACAGGCGGATCATCAGGTCCCCCAGGATGCTGATCATCCAGGAGCCCAGGACAAACAGCAGCAGTCCGATGGCCAGAATTTTGGGGACAAAGGTCAGCGTCTGCTCCTGAATCTGCGTGGCCGCCTGAAAAATGGACACCACCAGGCCGATGACAATGCTGACGGTGAGCAGGGGGGCGGCCAGCTTTAAGGCGACGACCATGGCTTCGGAAAAAATATTCAGCACATCCCCCTGGGACATGGCTGCCACCTCCTTTTACAACGGACGTTTTATCGAAACCCGCGCACCAGGTTCCCAAACAAAAGGCCCCAGCCGTCCACCAGCACAAACATCATGATTTTAAAGGGCAGCGCAATCATGGACGGCGGAAGCATGACCATGCCCATGGACATCAACGTGCTGGACACCACAATGTCGATGATGAGGAAGGGGATGAACAGCAGAAAACCGATGTTGAAAGCGCGCTTGAGCTCGCTGGTCATAAAGGCGGGGACCACAATCTCCAGGCCCAGCTTGGTCAGATCCTGGGGGCCGTTTACAATCAGGGTGTCCACCGTATCCCCGGTGTCCGCAATGGATAAAAACAGGTTGAGGTCGTTGGTATAGGTCTGGCGGAGCATGAATTCCTTCATGGGCACCTGGGCCGTCTCCACAAACTCCTCCCGGGTTATCTGCCCCTCCTTGTAGGGCTGGTAGGCCTCCTCGTTAATCTGGGTGAGGACCGGGGCCATGATGAAGAGGGTGAGAAACAGCGAAATGCCGATGAGGACCTGGTTGGGGGGCGTCTGCTGGGTGCCCAGGGCGCTTCGCACAAAGGACAGGACAATGATGATCCGGGTAAAGCTGGTCATCATCATCAGGATGGACGGTGCCAGGGCAATGAGGGTTACCAGCATCAAAAGCTCGATGACGCCAAAGCTGCCCTCGCCCTCCGGCGCCCCTTCGTCCCCCAGGTCAAAGGTCACCGAGGGGGCGGCCTGGGCCGTCAGGCAGAACACCGCCAGCAGCAGTCCGGTAAGAAGGGTAAAGACGACAAAATGGAGGACCGCCTTTTTTAAGGCGTGTTTTTTGGCCTGGGCGCTACTCATGGGGGCGGTCCCCCCTGCCCTTGCCGCCAAATCCCCCCACCGCGTCCCGCAGCATAGCGGCAAAGCCCTGGGCACCCCCCGGGCCGGCGGCCTGGGGCGGCGTCTTCTCATAAAGGCTGGGGTCCAGCTCGTCCAGCTTTTGGATGTGGTGGGCGGTCATGCCCAGCAGAAGCACCTTGCCCTCCAGCCGGACAATAAGCAGGGCGCGGTCCGGCGCCAGGGTCACCCGCTCCAGAACTTCCACATAGCCGCCGCGCATGCTTTGGGCCGCATACCGGTTCCCCAAAAACTTGGTGCTTTTGTAGGCCAAAAACAAAACGGCCGCCAAAACCAGGATGGCGCCCAGAAGGGACAAAAACCCCGAAAGGGGATTTGGCCCCGCCGTCGCGCTCTCCGCCCCGCTGGATACCAGCGCCGGCGCCAGCCGCACCTGTCCCAACCATCCCTTTGCCATATCCATCTTCCTTTATCCCAAAATCTTTTCCACGGTCTTCAGGATTCTGTCGGGCTTAAAGGGTTTTACAATAAAGTCCAACGCCCCCAGCTGGATGGCCTGGACCACCATGGCCTCCTGCCCCATGGCGGAGCACATGACCACCCTGGCGCCGCTGTCCACCCCTTTGATGGCCTGCAGGGCCTGGATGCCGTCCATTTCGGGCATGGTAATATCCATAATGGTCAAATCGGGGCGTTCCTTTTCGTATGCCGCCACCGCCTGCCGCCCGTCCCCCGCCTCCACAAGCTGGTCATAGCCTGCCTTGGACAGGCAGTTTTTGATGGTGGTCCTCATAAATGCGGCATCATCCACCACCAGAATCTTTTTACCCATTGCGCGATTCTCCTTTACGCGTGTTGTTGATGCGGTCCCTGTTATAACCCATTGTCTTCCTTCAGGCTCTCCATCAGCTCTTTGGCGCCCACAATCTCGGTGATGCGCACCCCAAAGTTATCGTCGATGACCACCACATCCCCCCGGGCCAGCAGGCACCCGTTGACCACAATGTCCACCGGCGCGCCGGCCTGCTTGTTCAGCTCGATGACCGAGCCCTGGCCGAAGTCCACAATCTCCTTAATCTTCCGCCGGGCCTTGCCAATCTCCACCGACACATCCAAGGATACCTGCATCAGCAGGTCCATGTTGGTGCCTGTCTCGGGGGATTTGGTCTGCTGGGGGGCAAACTGGGGAAACTGGGGGCTTTGGATGTTGACCGCCGGCTGCTGCCGGATGATGGAGGGCTGGCCGTACCCCGCCGCCATCCCCGGGTCCTCGGGCGGGGCGTAGCCGTAGGCCGGCATCTGGTAGCCGTAGGGCTGCGCCTGATAGCCATAGGGGGGATAGGGGGGCTGGGCGTCGTAGGGCTGCTGCCACAGACCGGGGTCGGCATAGGCCTGGGGCGGGACCTCCGGCGGCGTCTGCATGGGGGGCCGATGCCCCTGGGGCGGTGCCGCGGGGGGCTGCTGCCCCTGGTGGAACTGCTGGGGATACGCCTCCGGGGCGGGCTGCTGGTGGGGCGTCTGCCGGGCCGCCGGGGCCGGCTCCGGCTCCTTTGCCGGGCGGGAAAGCTCCTCCAGGGCCTTTTCCTGCTCACCCATCAGCTCGGAGATGAGGTCCTTGGCCAGATCGATGGTCATGATGCTGACAAAATTGCTGTCCATCACCCCTTCGATGGTCAGCCGGAAGGACACCGAGACAATGGATTCGCCCTCCGAGACGCCCACCGCCTCCTGGTAGTTATTTCTGGATTCCACCGTCACCGCTTCCGGTGTGGAAATGTTGATGGCGCGACCCAGGAAGTCGGACAGCGCGGTGGCCGAGGCGCCCATCATCTGGTTCATGACCTCGCAGGCCGCGCTGATGCTCAGCTCGTCGAAAATAAACTCCTCGTCGGGGTCCACATCGTTGCCCATCAGCAGCGCCAGAATGACCTGCATGTCCCTTTGCCGGAAAATCATGACATTGGAGCCGTACAGGCCCTTGATATAGTTGATTTTGACCAGCATGGCGGGCTCCATGGCGGCGTAGTCCAGCGAGGAAAACCCATGGATTTCCACGTTGGGCGTCGAGATGATCACCCGTTGGTCCAGCATGGTGGAAATTGCCGTGGCGGCGGACCCCATGCTGATATTCAGGACTTCGCCAATGGTGTCGATCTCCAGGCTGTTAAGAGTGGCGGCTTCCGACACGCCCTTACCGTTCCGATCCAAATCCATAGTACACCCTACTCCAATCCCACTCAGTTAAACGGCTTGTTTAACTTCACTGATTTTTTGCCCTTGGTCTCGCCCAACTTGCCGGAAAACCAAGGAACGCCCTCCACCCACACAAGAATATCGCTGCTGATGTTTTTGCCCAGGGGGATGACGTCCTGGGGCTGCAGCTGCAGCACATCCTTTAAATCCATGGAAAACCGGTCGAACACCGCCTGCATCTCCATGTTGGAATCCAGCACATTTTCCAGGATCAGACGCCGCTTGGCCTGCTCCCGCTCGGGGTCCTGCCGCTTGGTGGTGCGGGCGTACCGGGCGGTAAAGTTGTCCACGACCTCCTCCATGCTCTCCGCCGGCAGGCAGATGCTCAGGTTGCCGCTGAGGCTGCCCAGCTTGACGGTGAGGATGACCACCACCACAATGTCGTCGGGAGAAAAGACCTGCAGCAGGCGGGAATTGGTTTCGATGCTGCTGAGCTTTGTTTCCACAGCCATGTTGTTGCTCCAGGCATCCTGAAGCCGGGAGGTGATCTTCTCAAAGACATTGGTCAGGATGGCCACCTCGATGTCGGTGTAGTCCCGGCTGAGGTCATAGCCGCTGCCGGGGCCGCCCAGCAGGCGGTCCACCAGGTAAAATCCCAGGGTGGTGGACATATCCATCATCAGGGTGGATTCGCTGTACCGGCGGTCCTGGGGACGAAAGTCCACAATGCCGATGAGGGAGTTATCCGGCAGGGCGTTGTTGTACTCGTAGTACCGCAGCTCCTCGATCTGGTTGACCTCCACGGTGCAGACCGACCGCAAAAGGCCCGACAGGTAGGAGGACAGCATCCGCGAAAAGGTCTCGTGCAGCCCGTCCAGCGCCTTCAGCTGCTCCTTGGTAAACTTTTTGGGGGAGGTAAAGTCGTACTCCTTGATCTTACGCAGATCCTCCTCCACTTCCAGCTCGCCGCCGGTGCTCATCTTGTTCAGCAGGGCGTCTATTTGGCTTTGTGTCAGTTGCTCGGGCACGGTGTGTCACCCCTCACGGATTTTCTTGAAGCAGGCCGTCTGCGGAATTCTGCGGGTCCTCTTGGGAATTCTGCGGCTGACCGGCGGAGCTGTGCGGTTCGCTGGCAGGGTCCAGCAGGTCGCTGATGCCCCCTTCCCGGGGGAAGATATTGGGGTCAAACAGCCCCGCAAACTGCTCGTAGACCGAGCCGGACTTGGCAAATTCAGCCTCGTTGCTGATGATGACCATATCCACCCGGCGGTTTTGCATCCGCCCCTCCTCGGTGTCGTTGGTGGCCACGGGGTAGTTGTCCCCATACCCGATGGGCCGCAGCTTTTTGGGGGAGATGGATTTTTGATCCTCCAGAAAGATGGCGATATTGGTGGCCCGTTCGCCGGACAGGGTCCAGGCGGAAACGGGATAGTTTTCATATTCCACGGACGCGGTGTGGCCGTTGATGTTGATAAGGTAAATCTCGTCCTCCACATTGTGCAGGCAGTCCCCCAGCACGCCCAGAATGGGCAGGGACTCCTCCTTGAGGACCGCGCGGTCCGGGAAGAAAAAGATGTTGTTGTTAAAGCGGATGTAAACGGTGTCCTCGCCCTTAAACAGCTGCACCGAATCGGACATTCCGTGCTCCTGGGTGTACTGCTTTAAGTATTCATACAGCTGGTTGAAATCGGTGGGCATCTCGTCCGGGTCCAGAATGACGGCATCCTCGGGG
>CALGIL010000132.1 GCA_937914895.1 uncultured Angelakisella sp. | reverse complement strand
AGTTTGCAAAACGGTGTCCGCAATTTGTTCGCAAAACGTATATAAGCAAGACAAAGCGAACTTTGATTTCCGAACGAGTTTACGAACTGATTTCAGGCGGAAGCAGCGTTCGTAAAAGGGTGTTCGCATTCAGTCCGTAAAACGATCGTTTTACGGACTTCCTTACCAGTTCAAATCCCTATATTTACATTTTTGAATTTATACATTTATGGTACTAATCGCTTGACAACGGATAAACGTACGGAATATAATAGACATAGAAAATATTGTTCGCTGTTCCCGATAATCAGCGGCTTTAAAATAATCGGGTTTCCAGAACTGCTTACCCTTGCAGGGTATAAAATAAGGGTTTGAAAATGTAATGAAAGTGCAACGCCCACAAGGACACTATAAATTGTGGGGCTGTCAGAGCATGGACAGGCAGCTAAAATGTATGCCGGTGCGCTGCCGCCGAAAACGCAGCTCATAATGAAAAAGCGGTGTACTCATGCTATTTCACCAAAAAAAGGCATGGTTGCTAAGTTCGCAGATAAGCAGCATAAATAAGCGACTGTGTGCTCTACCGTGAGTGAGAGCTAAAAAAGGCCAATATACAAGACAAATGGTTTTCGCTTTCCCTGTATTGTGCGATAAATATGTAACAGGGTTAACCGTGATGGCACTGCTCCAAGCGGTCATAAAAAGCAGGTTCACATTTTTTGAAAGTTAATTTTCAAAAAGCTAAAAGGACAGGGAAACCACCTGTCCTTTTCCCCTATTATTGCGAAGCTTTTTCCTATATTTCTCGTTATTTTAATCTCGCTTTGTAGTATAATAACAGTACTAACCCACCGAAAGGAGTGCAGCCATGAAGATTGAATTTACATTTGACCCAAAAGCCATTGAACAGCAAGGCTATGCGGTAAATGACGTTTACAGCACGATTAAAAAGCATTTTGCCGGAAAGGGATTGCCTTGCATTGCAGATGGAGAAGTGCTTGCCTTTGGAGATAATGGGCAGGAAAACGACTATGCTTATATGTGGAACATCATTCTTAGACTGTTAAAATCGGAGTGGTTTGTTGCGTTTGCTTCCTCTTGCACCTTTTTTGACGATGACGACATAGAAGAAGATGTACTTTCCCAAGCGTGGAAAGTACAAAAAAGAATGGCATAATCTATGGAGCCGGACAAAAAGAAAAGGGCTGGAAGCCGAAAACAAATTACTTTTGATTTGAGCCAAAAAGCCTTGGAAATGTATTATCCCCGACCAAAGGCAACTACCAACCCCAAATTCTACAAAAAAGCATATATGGACATCAGCCATTTTATGAGTAAAAATGGCTTTGACCACCGGCAATTTTCTGTTTATACCTCAAAAGAGAGAATCACGAACACGGACATTACCTTGTTTATGGCTGATCTTGCAAAGGAAATGCCCTGGCTGTCCAAATGCGTCAATCAAATTGACGTAACCAATATAGGCAACCAACACAGCTTATTGCAAATCTTGGAAGAAGCAACGTTAGATTTAGATATTGACTTGGAAAAAATGTAACAGCCGCCAATTGGCGGCTGTTTTCTATTGTGTTATGCTACTGTCCATATAAAACGTTCTGTTTTGTTACTTCCATATGTACCGTTGATTTGCTGATGTGAAACTCCTTGGCGGTCTCCCGCACGGTGGCTCCCGTCTCAATGATATACTCAGCGAAACTGATGGCCCGGTCTTCCGGCAAACCTTTCAAGTCCCTCTCCTCCCCGCTGTTGTCTCTTGTGACAAATATATGCGGGGACAAAAGGTTTCATGAATACTCAGTCCAAGATGATTTCGGAGCCCCAAAAGGGCCGCGGGGCGGACGGCTGCCCCGCCGTTTTTGTCATGCGGTGGGGGTGCGCGTCCCGGTGATCTGAATGGAGGTGGACCGGGAGGAATCCACCGTGTACTCCACCGGCAGCCCCTGGGCCGTGTACCCCACGTTGGTAATGGTAAGGATGGGGGTCCCCTGGGGGATGTCCAGCACCCGGGCCACCTCCTGGTCGGCGTGGTCCACCTGGATGGTCTGCCGGATGGTGGTGATGGCATAGCCCTTCCGGTCCAAAAACCGGTGCAGCCCGTCCGTGATGGTGTCCAGGTGCTGACGCAGGTCGGGCACCAGCGCCCCCGCCAGCCGGATGTGGGAATAGATGCTCGGCTTTTGGTCCGACCCATAGTTGACCCGGCGGATGGAATAGACGGCGCTGCCCTCGGGGATCTCCAGAATGCCGGCGATGTGGGGGGATGCCTTTTCCTTGCGGACATCCAAAAGCTTCCGGGAGGGGTGCTCCCTGCCCTCCTCCTTGCCAATCCGGTTGACGTCCAGGGCGGTGCTGATTTTGGCCTTGCGCTGGTTGACAAAGGTACCCATGCCCTTGCGGCGGGTCAGGTACCCTTCGGTGGCCAGCTCCGAAACCGCCTGGCGCACCGTCATGCGGCTGACCCCGTACTGGGCCATCAGCTCCTTTTCGGTGGGAATGCAGTCGCCCTCCATATACACCTGCCGGTTGATTTCGTCCAGCAGAATCTGCTTGAGCTGGTAGTAGATGGGAATGGGAACGCTTCGGTCAATTTTCATTCCGTCAACTCCCTTGGATAAAGTAATGACATTATATCGTATCTATGTTGTTTTGTCTAGGGATTTTAATAGGTTGACATAGTCTGCGGGGGATAGTATGATGGGTTTGCGGCAGGGGTTCTGCCGCGTCCCGGCTTTGCTCCGGCGGGGGACGGCCCCCCTTGGGGCGGGCTTGGCAGGAGAAATAAAGAAAGGCGGGAAAACAGCATGAGGTTTTACGTAGGAATGAACACCGGCGAAAAGATGCGGGCGGGGGCGGCCCTGGGCGCGCCGGCGGTTCTGACCAACTCCAACGGAAACGTCCGGGTGTTCGGCACCGGCACCACCCTGGACGAGGCCACCAAAATCCTGCTGGAGGAGTCCGGCATCCGGGTGTTCCAGTCCATCCACGGCAGGGATGTGGAGGAGATTGTGGCCACCGCCCGGCGCATCCACGCCATCGACCCCCAAAAGGTGGGGGTTAAAATCCTGTCCGACACCAAGGGCTTTACCGCCATGCGCGTCCTGTCCGCGGAGGGCATCGACTGCATTGCCACCGGGCTGTTTACCCTGACCCAGGCCTGTGTGGCCGCCCAGGTGGGGGCCTACGCCATCTCCCCCTTTGTGGCCCGGGGCATGGAGGCGGGCCTGGATATGTACAAGATGATCCGCCTGACCCGTGAGTGCTACGACCGGATGAAAAATCCCCCGGAGATTTTAGCCGCCAGCATCCGCACCATCGACCACGTATACAACTCCTTTGCGGCGGGTGCCGACGCGGTGGCCACCTCCTACGAGATGATCGAGCAGATGTGCAACCACCCCTTCAGCCGCCAGACCGAGCTGAGCTTTGGCGAGGCCTTTGCCCAAATCAAGGGCGAGGACGTGTCCTATCTGCCCCTGGCGGGCAGGGACCCCCTGGGCTATCAGGAATAGGCGGAAAGCAGGCCGCGGCGCCCATCCGCCCCATATACATCCGTGCCGCAGCCGCCTTGCGGGCATCGGCCGGCCGAAGGCGCCTGCGCTTCTGAAGGCACCCCGGCCTCTCCTAGGGAGAGGCCGGGGGCTTTTGCGCGGCGGGGGAGCCCTTGTTATCCGGCCGAAGTGCCGGCCCCGGTGTCTTCCCCCACCACGCCGCCGGTGCACTGGGCCAAAAAGGCCCGGGCGGCGGGGGAAAGGAACTTGTTTTTGTGGTAGACCACCGAGAAGTGCCGGGAGAGGGAGGCCCCCCGGATGGGCACCTCCCGGATCAGCCCGGCCTCCAGCTCGGCCTGGACCATAAGGTAGGGCAGCACCGACAGGCCCAGGTTCCGGGCCACCCCCTGGACGATGGCCTTGGTGCTGGTGCTCTGCCAGATGGGGCGGATCTCGATGCCCGCCAGGCGCATGATGCTGTCAAAAATCTCCCGCCCGGCGCTGCCCTTTTCCCGCAGCAGAAAGTCATATTGGGGCAGCTCCTCCAGGGGCACCGTCCCCCGGTCCCACAGGGGATGCCCGGGGCCGCACAGCAGCACCAGCCGGTCCTCCCGGAACTTTTCCTGGATGAGGTAGGGGCTTTGGATGTTTCCCTCCACAATGGCAAAGTCGATGTCATTTTTCAGCACCGCGCCCTCGATCAGCTCCGAGTTGCTGATGAGTACCTCCACCTTCATCTGGGGATACTGTTGCTGAAAGCGTCTCACCTGCTCGGGCAGCAGATGGTTGCCCACCGTCACGCTGGCCCCCACCCGCAGGGTGCCCGAGGCATCCCGGTTGCGGATGCCGGCCTCCATCTCCTCAAAAAGGGAGACGATCTGCCCGGCGTATTCCTGCAGCCGCCGGCCGCTTTCGGTAAGGAACAGCTTGTGGGAGATGCGGTCGAACAGCTTGACGCCGTAGTAGTCCTCCAGCTCCCGGATAGCCAGGCTTACCGAGGGCTGCGCCAGATACAGCTTTTCTCCCGCCGCGGTCATGCCGCCGCACTGGCACACCGTTACAAAAATTTTCAGATGCCGCAGAGTCATTATGCCGCCCTCCAACTATAACAAATAGAGTATGCTCCTTATTTAATTATACTATTTTCAATATCTTATGACAAGAGATACAATAGGGGTACTGAACGCCGTGGGGAATACGGCTGTATAACGACGTACAACGGAGGCTTTTCTGTTTATGGAAAAGAATGCAAAGACCTACTGGACGCTGTTTTCGTCCACCTTCTACCTCAGCGCCTTCACCCTGGGGGGCGGATATGTCATCGTGCCCCTGATGCAGAAAAAATTTGTGGAGGATCTGGGCTGGATCGACGAGGACGAAATGCTCAACCTGGTGGCCCTGGGACAGTCCTGCCCCGGCCCCATCGCGGTAAACACCTCCATCCTGGTGGGGTATCGGGTAGCCGGGCTGCCCGGCGCCCTGGTGACGGTGCTGGGCACCGCCCTGCCGCCCCTGATCACCATTTCCATCATCGCCCTGTTCTACCAGCAGTTCCGGGACAACAAGGTGGTGGCCGCGGTCCTCAAGGGGATGCAGGCGGGGGTGGCCGCCGTCATCCTGGATGTGGTCATCGGCATGGCCGGCCGGGTCGTCAAGCGCAAGGAAGTCATCCCTATCCTGGTGATGCTGGGCGCCTTTGCGGCCACGTACTTCTTAAAGGTTAACGTCATGTACATCATTCTGGTGTGCGGATTCTTGGGCTTCCTCCTCTCCCGCCGCAAGGAGCAGGAGGGTGCACAGAAGGGAGGGGACGGGCAGTGAGCATTTATCTGGAACTCTTTTGGAGCTTCTTCCAAATCGGCCTGTTCAGCATCGGCGGCGGCTATGCGGCCCTGCCCCTGATTCAAAACCAGATTGTGGACCTCCACGGCTGGATCACTCTTACCGAATTTACCGACCTTATCACCATTGCCGAAATGACCCCCGGCCCCATCGCCCTTAATGCCTCCACCTTTGTGGGCACCCAAATCGGCGGGCTGGCGGGGGCCATTGTCGCCACGGTCGGGTGCATCACCCCCTCCTGCATCATTGTCTCGATCATGGCCTTTCTGTACCAAAAGTACAAGGACCTGAGCACGGTGCAGGGAGTGCTGGACGGCCTGCGCCCCGCCGTGGTGGCCCTCATCGCCTCCGCCGGCGTCTCCATCCTGCTGCTGGCCCTGTTTGGCGAAGGGGGCGTCTCCCTGGGCAGCTTCAACCCCGTCTCCCTGGTTTTGATCATCGCGGGGGCGGCGGTCATCCGCAAATGGAAGGTCAACCCCATTTGGGTCATTCTGGGGGCGGGCGTCCTGGGGGGCGGCTACTACCTGCTGATATAATGATTCCACCCGCCGGTTCTAAAAAATCGGTTTTTTGCAAGAGGGGGCTTCGGCTCCCTCTTATATTTTCTCCGCTCTATGGGGCTTTGCCGGGTGGGGGCTTGGATTTATCAAGGGTATCTTTTTTATTCTAGATCGGAAGAGCGTCGTGT
>CALGIL010000131.1 GCA_937914895.1 uncultured Angelakisella sp. | reverse complement strand
TGCTTTCGATTGGCAGGGCAGGCCGCCCTTTCTACCGTTCCACAATTGTCCATTGTCAATTATCAATTGTCCATTGCCCACCGTGCCTTGCCCGGGCACCCGGGCCCCCTAAAGAGAAGGGGCGGGAGAAAAACAAGTTTTGTCCCCGCCCCTTCTCTTTAGGGGGCTTCGGAGCTTCGCTCCGAAGCAAGGCACTGGGATAAACGCATGGCTGACGCATGACCTTTAAAAGCTTTTCGGTTCCTTTTCTCGAAAAGGAACATTTTGTGAGGGCTGTCGTTTGTAGAATGCAGCCACACTGGAGCAAGAGGAAATACGTCCGAAAAGAGCCAGAAAAATCAGCACAACAGCAGTGCTGCCCAATAGCACAGGTCCTCTGTTTTACCGAGGCTGTCGCCCGGTTCTGCCCTCTGTCCTCTGTCTTCTCCCCTCTATTTGCCCACGCAAAAGTTTTCAAAGACCTTGTCGATAATTTCGGCGGAGGCCCGCTGGCCGGTAAGCTCCAGCAGGTGGTCCAGGGCCTCCTCGACGCAGACGGACACGGCGTCCAGGGTCGTGCCCAGCTGAAGGCCCTCCATGGCCTCGCCGATGCTGCCCAGGGCCGCCACAATACAGGCCAGCTGGCGGCTGTTGGCCACCAGGCAGGCGGCGGGGTCCAGGTCCTGAAGGCCCGCGGTGCGGCGGATGGCCTCCTTCAGCTCCCGGATGCCGGTGCCGTCCAGAGCGGAAATTTCCACCACGGCGGCGGTGTGCCGGGCCACCGCATCCCGGTCAATGCGGGGGGTCAGGTCGGTCTTGTTGACGACCCCCACCGCCAGGCGGCCGTCCAGCTGCCGCAGCAGGTCCATATCCCCGTCGGACAGCTCCCGGCTGTTGTCGAAGACGGCCAGCACCAAATCGCACTGGCTCAGGCGGTCCCGGGACCGCTCCACCCCCAGCTGCTCCACCCGGTCCCCGGTGGGGCGCAGTCCCGCGGTATCCCAAAGGTTCAGGGTCAGGTCCCCCAACCGGATCGTTTCCTCAATGACATCCCGGGTGGTGCCGGGAATATCGGTAACAATGCTGCGGTCGTACCCCGCCAGCAGGTTCATCAGGGTGGACTTGCCCACGTTGGCGCTGCCCACAATGGCGGTGGCAATGCCCTCCCGGATCATCCGGCCCTGGCCGTAGGCGGCGGACAGCTCCTCCAGCCGGGTCCGGGCGGCGGACAGCTCCCGGCCCAGGTCCTCCAGCAGCAGCTCCTCCACGTCCTCCTCGGGGTAGTCGGTCCAGGCGGCAATGTGGGAGGCCGCGTCGGTCAGCCGCCGCGCCACGGCGTTTACCTCCCGGTGCAGGGCCCCCTCCCGGACGGTCTGGGCCGCCCGCAGCCCCTGGCCGCTTTGGGCGGACACAATGTCCGCTACGCTTTCGGCCTCGGTCAGGCCCATTTTTCCCGCCAAAAAGGCGCGCTTTGTAAATTCCCCCCGGGCGGCGGGCTGTGCCCCCTGGCGGACGACCAGGGCCAGCACCTCCTCCAGCACCACCCGTCCCCCGTGGCAGGACAGCTCGCACACATCCTCCCCGGTATAGCTTTCGGGGGCGCGGAACAAAAGCAGCAGGGCCTGGTCCACCACCCGGTCCCCGTCCCGGACGGACCCCAGGGTGCAGGAATAACCCGGCAGCTCTTCCACCCGGCGGCGTTTGCTTTGTGGAAAAAACACCCGGGCCGCTATGTCGATGGCGCGGGGCCCGGACAGGCGCACAATGCCCACGCCGCCCCCCGCGGCGGTGGCCACGGCGGAGGGCTTGGTGGGGTTGACGGCCGAGACGAAGGGGTTGACGAAGTAGAACCCCGCCCCCTCCAGAGTGCCGTAATACTTGCCAAAGAGAGTGAGCACCAGGGCCTCGTTGGGCTTGAGGACCTTCAGCCCCGCATAGAGGATGGGGCAGACCAGGAAGGCCATGACGGCCGAGAGGACGTTCAAAACCACGGAGGGAATTATGCTCAG
>CALGIL010000130.1 GCA_937914895.1 uncultured Angelakisella sp. | reverse complement strand
TACCGCCCGCCCACGTCGTCGGGGATGACAAAGGTCTGCCAGCCCTCCCGGTCGGCCAGCTCCTTCATGGTGCCCCGGGCCTTGTCGGTGGTGCAGTAAATGCGCCGGGCGGCCTCCTCTTTGCCGTACCGCTCCTCCAGCACCCTCCGCAAAACGCGAAAGGCCAGGGCCGGCTCGGTGGTGGTGCCGGATTTGGACACCACGTTAATCGAAAAATCCCGGCCCTGGCACAGGGTCAAAATTTCGTTCATATAGGCACCGGACAGGGTGCACCCCGCAAACAAAATGTCCGGGGTGTCCTTGGGCAGGGCGTTGTACTGGGGGCTTTTCAGGTACTCGATGGCCGAACGGGCGCCCAGGTAGGAGCCCCCGATGCCCACCACCACCAGCAGCTTGCTGTCGGACTGGATTTTCTGGGCCGCCGCCTTTATGCGGCAAAGCTCCTCCCGGTCGTGATTTTCCGGGAGACGAAGCCAGCCCAGGAAATCATTCCCCGGGCCGGTACCATTTTCCAATATACGGGCGGCCTCGCGCACCAGAGGCGCCAGGATTTCCACCTCGCGCACGGACGCAAAGGAAGCCAAGTGCCTTTCGTTGATACAAATTGCCATGGTGCTTTCCCTCCCCTTTGGTCTTCCTGCCAACGTCCCTTGGACAAGCCTCTTCTGGCTTTTATTGTACCCTATCCGGCCCGGTATTTCAAGGCCGGGCGGACAAGTTTATAAAAAGTTTACGCCCCAAAAGCCCGGGCGGGGGCCCGGGGCGCCCGGGGGAGTCAGGAAACCGCCAAAAGCCGTTTGTACAGCAGCCCCAGCGCCCGGAAAAAGGAGATCTGCCGCACCTCCTGGGATGCCAGCAAAGGGTATTCGGCCACCTGCTCGCCGTCCACCAGCACCACCACCTTGCCCAGCTGCTGGCCGTTTTCCACGGGGGCGGCCACCGATTCCTCCATGACCACCTCCTGGGTGACCGCGCTGCCCTTGGCCTTATCGACCACCACCCCGGCGGGGGGCTGGCACCACAGCTCCACCTGGGGGGCCGTCCCCCCGGTGACCTTCATGGGCAGAATGGCCTCGGGGGCCTTCAGCTCCACCAGCATAAAGTTGGCAAAGCCCCAGTCCAGCAGGGACCTGGACGCGGCAAACCGGTCGTCCGAGGTGGGCGCGCCCATAACCACGGCAATCAGCCCCAGGCCATCCCGGGTGGCGGTGGCGGACAGGCAGCTGCCGGCGCCGTTGGTGGTGCCGGTTTTAAGGCCGGTGGCGCCCTCGTAAAACCGCACCATCCGGTTGGTGTTGACCAGCTGGGTGGCCCCGTCCCGCAGGGAATCCATCCAGATGGTGGTGTACTTTGTAATCAGCGGATGCTCCAGCAGGGCGCGGGACATCAGGGCGATGTCGTAGGCGGAGGAGACATGCCCCTCGTTATCCAGCCCCGCGGCACACTTAAAGACCGTGTCGTTCATCCCCAGGTCCTGGGCGCGCTGATTCATCAGATTGACAAAGGCCGCCTCGCTGCCGGCCACATACTCCGCCAGGCACACGGTGGCGTCGTTGGCGCTGGAGATAGCGGCGGCCTTCAGCAGGTCCTCCACCGTCATTTCCTCCCCGGGCTTCAGCCAGATCTGGCTGCCGCCGTAGTTTGCCGCCGTCTCGCTGCAGGTCACCGTGTCGGTCAGGTCGATTTTGCCGCTGTCGATGGCCTCCATAATCAGCAGCAGGGACATAATTTTGGTCACCGAGGCGGGGGGGAGGGCCTCGTGCTCATTTTGTGCGTACAGAATTTTGCCGCTCTGCTGTTCCATCAGGATGGCGGACCGCACCGGCAGGTTTTCCCCCGGGGTCAGCGACGCCGCAAACTTGACCTCCTGGTCCACCTGGGCCTGGGTGGGGATAACCGCCTCCTCTTCTTCAAAGGCGAAGGCTGTGGGAACCGGTCCCAGAATCAGCAGCAGGGCTGCCGCCAGGGCCAAAAAACGTTTCATACCCATCTTCCCTTCTGGGGGCTGGACCCCTTTTTGCTTCATTATATGTGGGAGGATGGCTGTCCTAGCCCCGGCGGGGACGGGCGGGGACAAAATTGGCGGCGCGCCCAAAAAAGTCTTGACCTTTTTTTACACATCCGTATAATGGAGGTGGTATTATACACTTGTGTAAATGGAGGAACCCATTATGAGCGACGCCATACGGCGCCTGCCCGACGGCGAACTGGAGCTGATGCTGGCGGTGTGGCAGGCCGGCGGCCCGGTAAGCGCCTCGGCCATTCGGGAGGCCCTGGGGGAGCGGCGCCCCTGGGCCCTGCCCACCCTGATGACGGTTTTGGGGCGGCTGACGGACAAGGGCTTTCTCACCTGCCAAAAGCAGGGGCGGCACAACCTGTACCGCGCCGCCGTCAGCCAGGGGGACTACCAGGCGGCCCAGGGCCGCAGTCTGCTGGAGACGCTGTACGGCAACTCCTTCCAGAGCCTGGTGGCCTCTTTAGTGGACGGCCATGCCGTCAGCCAGGAGGACCTGCGGGAGCTGCGGGCGTATCTGGACGAGCTGGAAGAAAAGGGGGGCCTGTAAATGCTGCTGGACCTGCTCACCGTCTCGGCCACCACCGGCGTGGTCATTCTGCTGCTCCTGGTCTTTTCCCACCGGCTGGACCGCACCTTTGCGGTCAAATGGCGGTACTGGGCCTGGCTCCTCATCGCCGTGCGGCTGCTGGTGCCGGTGCCCTTCCACCTGCCCCGGGCCCCTGTGCAGATCGCGGTGCCGGAAGTCTATCTTCCCGCCCCCGCGGCCATGGCGCCCCCGGTCATTTCCGCCCCGCCGGGCACCGCGGCGGTTCCCCCCAGCTTCCAGCCCGCCGCCCCCGCTTCCGTCAGCCTGATGGAGGTGCTCTTCTGGGTCTGGCTGGGAGTTGCGGCGCTCTTTTTTACCTGGCATCTGGCGGGGGCGCTGGTGTTCCGCCGCCGGGCCATGGCCCAGGGCCTGCCCTGCCGCGACCCGCGAATCCCACGGCTTTTGGGGGATTTGTCCGCGGAGATGAACCTCCGGGGCCGGGTGGAGGTGCGGATCTGCCCCACGGTGCACAGCCCCATGATGGTGGGCCTTTTGCGGCCCCTGATGCTGCTGCCCCGGGAGGACTACCCCGACGCCGACCTGGGCTTTATCCTCCGCCACGAGCTGACCCACTGCCGCCGCCTGGACCTGTGGTATAAGCTGCTGATGCTGGCGGCTTCTGCCGTCCACTGGTTTAACCCCCTGGTGCACCTCATGTCCCGGGAGGCCGGGCGGGACCTGGAATTTTCCTGCGACGACGAGGTGACCCGGGACGCCACCTGGGAGGAGCGCCGCCGGTACAGCGAGGCCATTTTGGCGTCTCTCCACCGCCAGGGCGGGCGGCCCACCACCCTGTCCACCCACTTTTACGGGGGCAAGAAGATGATAAAGGCCCGCTTTCAAAACATCCTGCGCAGCGGCAAAGGCCGCCGGGGGGTGCTGCCCTTTTTGGCCGCTCTGGCCGCCCTGGTGCTGGCGGGGGCTCTGGTGGCCTGCAATCTGACCGTCCCGCCTGCCGAAGAACCGGATTCCCCCGGCGAGGTCCTGGACGAATCCACAGTGGAGCCGCCCACCCCCGAGGAACAGGAAAAGATTGTGGAGCAGGTGCGGGCGGCCCTGGACGCCTACCGGAACGGCACCGTAGATCTGACGATTATCCCCAACAGCGAGCAGAAGTACTCCCCCAAGCCCGAAGGACTGGTCCTGCCGGAGAATGTCTCCTACCAAGCGTTTACCGTCTATCCCAGTGAGATGGGAGGCTTTGGGGTGGTGCTGCCCTCTGCCGACGGCGGCTGGGACATCCACATTTGGGTGACCAACTTTAGCTACGACGACGGTCCCCAGGTCTGGGACTGGTATGCGGTCAGCTTTCTGGAGAGGCTGCCCGTGGGCACTGTCTGGGAGGGGGACGCCCCCACCAATCTTTTGTACACCGCCATGGAGCTGGTAGACGGCTACTTTCAGGCCCTGGTAACGGGGGGCCACGGCGTACCGCCCTCCATTCTGGATTACACCGTCAAAAGCATCACCTTTATGGCCGGCGCCGAGGAGGAATTTGCCGTGTCGGCCAGCTACGGCTACACCGAGGCCACCCCCGCCCCCAATGCCAACGGCCGCAACTACCTGGACGCCAACGGAAACTCGGTCTGGGAGAACTGCTACCTGGAATTCCGCTTTCGCCAGAAGGCCGGCGGCGGCTATGAACTCGTCTCCACCGGCACCGGGGGCGGCGCGATGGGCCTGGCCCGGCCCGGCACCCCCACCGACGAGGACATCGCGGGCTATCTTTCCATCCTGATGGACCAGGTAAAGGTAGCCCGGGCGGTGTACCTGGCCGAGGGTCTGCCCCTGACCGACGCCCCCGCCGTGGACGGCTTTCGGATGCTTGACAATGATCCGGCCCTCTCCCCCGGCGACCCCGCTATGACGGAGGAGGCCCGGTTTTACCGCAGCATCGCCCGAAACCTCCACACCTTGGAGGACGTCCGCGCCTATTTGGGCGACCCCTTTACCGCCGACGCCGACGGGGACCTTTGGGCCCAGCTTTTTAACGACCGGTATGAGCTATACCGGGAGATTGGCGGCAGGCTGTACGTGAATGGGGGTGTCACCCCCGCCGACCGCCTGGGGGGCGACTGGGACCTTAGCACCCTGAAGGTTCTGGAACAGACCGAAGCCCTCATCAAGGTCCAGCTGGTCCGCACCCGGTACCAGCCGGAAACCGTCCGGCTTAACATGGTGCTGGAAGGGGGCCGCTGGCTGCTGGACGAAAGCTTTTACCGCTCCGCCGCCTGAGCTTTTCCGGAACCTTTTTGAAAAAAGTTCCGGCCCTCCAAAAACTTTTAAGCCCATGGTCCGGAAAACAGCGTGTTTTCCGGACCATGGGCTTTGTGGCCCCTGACGGGGCGGGCAAATTTTATAGCAGACTAAAGATAGGTTTTGGGGGTACGGGGGCCTTTTTCCTAAAAGGTCCCCGCAAAAAGGATCCCCACAAGCATCCGTTCAGGCCTGCCGAAGGATGTACTTTTTAATGCCCCGGTAAAAGAAATCCATGGAAAGGCCCACGCCAAAGGCGCCGATGACAGTGCCCACCCCCAAGGTGCCGCCAAACAAAACCCCCAGCACCAGCCAGCTGCAGTCCATCCCCACCCGGGTGACGCCATAGGGCTTGTGGATTTTTTCGGCGATGCGCACCATGATGGCCTCCAGTGCGCCCATGCCGTAGTCGGCGGACATATAGACGGCAATGCCCAGGCCCACCACCAGCACCCCCAGCACGTTAACCGCCACGGCGGCGGGAAAGGACGCGGGGGCGGAAAGGGCGAGGCTCTCAAAAAAGCTGACCGAGGGGCCGATGCAAAAGGCGGTGACCAGCGTGCCCCAGCCCAGCAGACCGCGGTTGACCAGCAGAGCCACCACAAAAAAGACCATGTTGACGCCCCACACGGTCAGGCCGGTATCCAGCCCCAGGGTTTTGGCCAGGCCCTCCTCAAACATGGTCAGGGGGTCGGCGCCGGCGCCGGACAAAAGAATCAGGCGAATGCCAAGGCCGGTGACCACGGCGCCCACAAACACCCAAAACAGGCGGCACAGCTGCTGGGGCAGAGAACGTTTCATGCAAACCCTTCTTTCTTTATGCCAAGTTAGTATAGCATCCCGGGGCGGGAGATGCAAATGGACAAAGGTTTTATTTTAGGGGGATTCCCCCTTCTATATTCCCCTGCCCTGCGGGGAGATTCTATCTATCGTCACGCCTCAAAAAAATACCGCAGATGGAGCATGGATAAACAGAACGCTCAGCGGCATTTGTCCCTTCGGGA
>CALGIL010000129.1 GCA_937914895.1 uncultured Angelakisella sp. | reverse complement strand
GTACATCCGGGAGCATCTGGGCCTGGACGACCCGGAGATCCTGGACGCGGTGCGGTACCACACCTCCGCCAGGGGGGAAATGACCCCCTTGGACTGTACGGTGTACCTGGCGGATTTTACATCCGACGACCGGGACTACCCCGATGTGGAGGTGCTGCGGGCGCTGTGCGAGACATCCATGGACGGCGCCATGGCCTACGCCCTGCGCTATATTGTGGAACAGGAATTGCCCGCCGCCGGCCAGACGCCCTGTCCGGCCACCCGGGCGGCTTACGCACGGTTTTGTAAATGAGGCTTGGAGGAACCCAATGAATTCTGAAGCACTGGTTAAACTGATTGCCAAAACCCTGGACAGTAAGAAGGGGGAGGATATTGTCGCCATTAAAATCAGCGACCTTACCACCCTGGGCGACTATTTTGTCATGGCCTCGGGGGGCAGCAGCACCCAGGTAAAGGCCCTGGCCGAAGAGGTGGAGGACGTGCTGGCCCGGCAGGGCATCGAGCCCAGGCGGGTGGAGGGCACGCCGTCCGCCCTGTGGATTCTGCTGGATTACCAGGATGTCATCGTCCATGTGTTTTATAAGGAGACCCGGGAGTTTTACGGCATCGAGCGCCTTTGGTCCGACGCCCCCCGCATGGACCTGTCGGACGTGTTGACCGACTGAACAAGGGGAAGCATTTTTACAATAAAGGGTGGTAGTGTTGCGGTACGAGTTTAAGGACATCGAAAAAAAGTGGCAGGACCGTTGGGACGAGGAAAACTGCTTTGCGGCGTCGGACGATTATTCCATGCCCAAGTATTATCTGCTGGTGGAGTTTCCCTACCCCTCGGGGCAGGGCCTCCACGCGGGGCACCCCAGGCCCTATACCGCCCTGGACATTGTGGCGCGCAAGCGCCGGATGCAGGGCTACAACGTGCTGTACCCGATCGGCTGGGACGCCTTTGGCCTGCCTGCCGAAAACTACGCCATTAAAAACCATGTACACCCCGCAAAAATCACCCAGGAAAACATCCGGCACTTTAAGCAGCAGATGAAGTCCCTGGGCTTCTCCTTTGACTGGAGCCGGGAGGTTGACACCACCGACCCCAGCTACTACAAGTGGACCCAGTGGATTTTTTTGCAGCTTTATAAAAAAGGCCTTG
>CALGIL010000128.1 GCA_937914895.1 uncultured Angelakisella sp. | reverse complement strand
ATTTCAACCCGCGCCTCCCTCGCGGGAGGCGACACATCTGCAATGCGTTTGATGACATACTCCGAGCAATTTCAACCCGCGCCTCCCGCATAAGTGGGGCAGCGCCGTCCTCAGATACTGGCAGTACGACACCCTCGTTTCAATCCACGCCTCCCGCACCCGTGAGAGGGGCGACGTGTGTATGCCAAGTGCACTTCAACACCGCCATGACGCTTTATCCGGGCTTAGATTTTAACATCTACCCCCGCCCGTCAAGTGCACCTCAATGCCGCCAGGATGCTTTATCCGGGCTTAGATTTTAACATCTACCCCCGCCCGTCAAGTGCACCTCAATGCCGCCATGACGCTTTATCCGGGCTTAGATTTTAACATCTACCCCCGCCCTCTTAAAGGGGAGGGAATGAAAGACCTCGATGAGGGAGCGCGGGCGCTCCAGGGCGTCGATGCGCATCTCGCCGAAGCGATAGTCCAGGCCGCCGATGCTTTTGCGGATGTCCTCCCGGGCGCCCGCAAAAACCCGGGCGCAGGACGGGGGGCACAGCAGCGCAAAATCGATGATGTCGTCCCGCACAAACAGCTCCATCTCAAAGCGCCCCAGGCTGCCGATGTCAAACACCATAAGCATATGGATTTTCTTCTTGCCCTCCTCCGCGGCCCAGTACTGGTCCTCCTCCCCGTTGGGGTTGACCCAAAACTCCATAAAGGACTGGACGTTTTGGTACTGAAGGGGCAGCACAAAGTGCAAAAGGGGCGTAAAGTTGCTGGGGGAGGAAAGAAGGCTGTGGAGGATTTTGTCCACCTTCTCGGAGTTCTGGCCCATCAGCTCCTCGCTTTCGGTCTGCTTGACAAGGATTTTGGCCAGTGCATCCATTACCCGGGACCGGGCCTCCGGCGCCCGGGGGGGCTGTTCCAAAAACCGCGCGGCGGCGGCCAAAAACTGGTCCCGCACCCGGGGGGGCAGCCGGTCCAGCAACCCCTCCAGGGACTGCTGCAGGCGCTGGGTCCCCCCGCCAAACCGGGAGAGGTTGTAGACGGCAATGGACACCACCTTTTCCATTTTGGGGCTGAAAAGGATGCTGTCCTCCACCTCCCGGAGCACCTCCATCACCCCGTGCTTCAGCTCATCAAACCGCTCCCCCGCGCCCGGCCGGCGCAGCTGCCGGGACAGGTCCAAAAGCCGCTGGGACAGCCCGCGGCTGGCGCTTAGGGCGTCGGACAGGTACTGGAGGTTGTTGGCCACCGAATCCAGGGAATCCTGCTGTGTCCAGCAGCTGTTGAGGGACTTTAGAAAATCCACCGCCGCCTGGCGCAGGGGGACGTCCCCGGGGCTCTCCTCCAGGGCGGCGCGCAGCAGGTCAAACACCTCGCCCCTAAACCAGGTGGAGGCCTCCTCCTGAAACAGCATCTCCGTAAAGAGATCGTCGGGCAGAAGCAGCAGCTGGTCAAACAGCTGCTGGATCTCGCCGGTCAGGGTCCTGCTGCCCAGGGGCATCAGACGGATGACCTCCTGCAGCAGGGAGATGTTTTTTAAAAACCCCACGGTGATGGAGGGGTCCTTGAGCATGTCCAGCAGCAGTGCCGAGGTCTCCCGCTCCTGGGTAAGGCCGTTGTGCTGCTGAAGCAGCTCGTTGTCCGCCAGGGGCTTTGCCACCCTGCTCAGGTCCTGCAGATTGAATTGTGGGATCTCTACGCCGCGTTTGGGGTCCACCGCCTGGTATTTGTTGACCAGGGGCGTCGTGACCCTGAGGATGTCGGCCATTTGTTTTCGTTTCCTCCGTGGGGATTTTTCCTGGCGGCGGGCCGGCGCTTTGCGCGGTCCACTTATAAAATATTATCGTATAAAGGGGGCGGAAAACAACCGGCTTTTGAAAAAATGCCCGTTCCCTTTGGTTTTTCTTTTTTCTGCCGAAGAAGAAACATGGGATGTATATTTTTAAAAGTAAGGTTGCAGGTGAGTAATTATGGCCATTGACCCAAGCATGGAGCCCATGTTGGAAGTCTTTATCTACGAAACGACGACGCTGCTGGAACAGCTGGACGAAATCCTGCTCAGCTCCGAAAAGTCCAAGAATTTCAGCGAGGACGCCATCAACGAGATCTTCCGGATCATGCATACCATCAAGGGCTCCGCCGCCATGATGGACCTGACGGGCATTTCCACCCTGGCCCACGCCGTGGAGGACGTCTTCTTTATCATCCGGGAGCAGCCCGCAAGGGCGCTGGAGAACAGCGAGGCGCTGTTTGACCTGGTATTTGAGGGGGTGGACTTCCTCAAGGAGGAAATGGAATCGGTCCAGGGCACCGGGGAGGCCGACCGCGACCCCCAGGACCTCATCCGGCAGCTGCACGCCATGGCGGCGGCCATGAAGGGAGAGGCGCCCCAGGCCGCCCCCCCAAAGGCGGCCCCCGCCGGGACGGGCTCCGGCCTGCCCACGGACGGCGGAATTCACAAGGTACAGGTGTTTTTCGAGGACGGATGCCAGATGGAAAACATCCGCGCCTTTATGCTGCTGTCCCAGCTGCAGGACCTTTGCGAGGAACTGACCTCCATCCCCGCGCACCCGGAGTCGGATTCCTCCCTGTGTGCCGAAATTGTCAAAAACGGCCTGACCATTTTATTTAAGCCCGCCGCCCCCCTGGCGGAAATCTACGGCGTCATCGAGCGCTCCATCAACATTAAATCCTACCAGGTGCTGGAGGACCAGACCCCCGGGGCACCGGCATCCGCCCACCCCGCTTCGGGGACGGCGGCGGCCCCCGGCGGACAGCCCGCCGCCCAGCAGGCGGCGCAGCCCAAAAGCGTGGGCCGCCAGCAAAACCTCATCAGCGTCAACCAGGTCAAGCTGGACCAGCTGATGGACCTGGTGGGCGAGCTGGTAACCACCGAATCCATGGTGGTCAGCAGCCCCGACCTGCGGGGGCTGCCGCTGGACGGCTTTCACAAATCCGCCCGGGAGCTGCGCAAGCTGACCGACGAGCTGCAGGACGTGGTTATGTCCATGCGGATGGTGCCCTTGTCCGGCGTTTTTCAAAAGATGAACCGCATTGTCCGGGATATGTGCAAAAAGCTGGACAAGCAGGCGGAGCTTGTGACCATAGGCGGCGACACCGAGGTGGACAAGACCATCAACGAGGCCATTGCCGACCCCTTTATGCACATGGTGCGCAACGCCGTGGACCACGCCATCGAGGAGCCGGAGGAGCGTCTGCGCCTGGGCAAGCCCCCGGCGGGCACCGTCACCATGGAGGCCAAAAACGTGGGCGGCGAGATTGTCATTACCATTGCCGACGACGGCCGGGGCCTGGATACCGAGGCGCTGCTGGAAAAGGCCCGAAGCGCCGGCCTTTTGACAAAGCCCGAGGCCCAGTACACCGACAAGGAAATTTACAGCCTGATTTTGCTGCCCGGCTTTTCCACCAACCGGGAGGTGACCGAATTTTCCGGCCGGGGCGTGGGCATGGATGTGGTGCGCAAAAACATTGAAAAGGTGGGCGGCTCCATTTCCATCGACAGCGAAAAAGGCCGGGGCACCGTCTTTACCATCAAAATCCCCCTGACCCTGGCCATTGTGGACGGCATGATGCTGGCGGTGGGCGGCGCCGCCTTTGCCCTGCCCATCACCTCCATCCGCCAGTCCTTTAAGCTGGCGGACCCCGGCGACGTCATCCGGGACACCGACGGCACCGAGATGATGATGCTGCGGGGCGAATGCCTGCCCCTGATCCGCCTGCACCGCATTTTTGACTGCGACACCCAGGTGACCGACCTCACCCAGGGCATCCTTATCCAGGTGGACAGCGGCAGCCGGGGGGCCTGCCTGTTTGCCGACGAGCTGCTGGGCGAACAGCAGGTGGTGGTAAAGCCCTTCCCCTCCTTTTTGGGCAAATACTCCCTTAAGCAGATGGGCCTGTCCGGCTGCAGCATCCTGGGCGACGGCAGCATCAGCCTTATCCTGGACGCCGCAAACCTGCTGACCCTTCACTAATTCTGGAAAGGACGCCGTCATTATGACCACTGAAACATTGACCGCCGCCCCCGAAGAGGTCCGCGACGACCTCCACGGGCGCTATCTGACCTTTTACATCGGAGACACCCTGTACGGCATCGAGCTGATGCACGTCATCGAGATCATCAGCGTCCAGCCCACCACCCGGGTCCCCGGCCTGCCCCCCTACATCAAGGGGCTTATCAACCTGCGGGGCAAGGTGGTGCCCGTCATTGACATCCGCCTCAAATTTCACCAGGAGGAGCGCCCCTACGACGACAAGACCTGCATCATTGTGGTGACCATCGACGACATGAACGTGGGCCTGATTGCCGACGCGGTGGCGGAGGTGGCCGACATCGACCAAAGCCTTACCTCCCCGCCCCCGGAGCTGGGCACCGCCGACGGAGAGCGCTACCTGCGCTCGGTGGCCAAGGTGGGCGACCGGGTGATTCTGAACATCGACATCCAGCGGTTCTTCCGGTCCGACCTGGGCTGAGGGACCTTTCGACTAACCCATGTAAGGGGAAGCATATGCAGATGGATTCCAGCCTTATCAGAATGACCGACCAGGAGTTTGCCACCCTGTCGGGCTATATCAAGGAGCAGTACGGCATCGACCTGACCAAAAAGCGGGTGCTCATCGAGGGGCGGCTGACCCACGAGCTGCAAAAGCGGGGGTTTTCCTCCTTTCAGGAGTACATGGACGCGGTCTTTGGCGACAAAACCGGGACGGAGGTCACCCTGCTGCTCAACCGGCTGACCACCAACCTCTCTTTTTTCATGCGCGAAAACGAGCATTTCCGCTATCTCCGGGACGAGGCCCTCCCCTTTTTGGCGCGCGCCCGGGGCCGGACCCGGGACCTGCGCATCTGGAGCGCAGGGTGCTCCACCGGGCAGGAGCCCTACAACATCGCCATGGTCATCGACGAATACTTTGGCGGCCAAAAGTCCGGGTGGGACACCACCATTCTGGCCACCGACATCTCCATGAAGGCGCTGAGCGCCGCCCAGCAGGGCATTTACACCGACGCCGACCTGAAGGACGTCTCCCCCGGGTGGCGGACCAAGTATTTTCGGCCCCTGGGGGAGGGGCGCTTTCAGGTGGCGGATACAATCCGTAAGGAGGTGATTTTCCGCCCCTTCAACCTCATGGACCCCTTTGCCTTTCGGCGGCCCTTCGACCTCATCTTCTGCCGCAACGTGATGATTTACTTTGACGCCGGCACCAAAGCCAAACTGGTGCGCAAATTTTACGACCATACCCAGGACGGCGGCTTTTTGTTTATCGGACACTCCGAAAGCATCAGCAGCCAGCAGTCGCCCTATACCTATATTCAGCCCGCCATCTACCAAAGGAGAGGATAATTCCCCATGCCACCCCTCAGCAAAATCAGGGTCCTGATTGTGGACGATTCGATTTTTTTTCGTACGACCCTGGAGCGCGGACTGAAGGCCGACCCACGCATCGAAGTGGTGGGGACGGCCGCCGACGCCCTGGAGGCCATGAATAAAATCCAGGAGCTGCGCCCCGACGTGGTCACCCTGGATGTGGAGATGCCAAAGCTGAGCGGCATCGATTTTTTAAAAAAACTGATGCCCGTCCACCCGGTGCCGGTCATTGTGGTCAGCGCCATGCCCATCCGGGTCCTGGATGCCCTGGACGCCGGGGCGGTGGATTTTGCCCGCAAGCCGGACATCAAATCCTCCCAGGATTTTAAGTCTTTTCTTGCCGAGCTGACGGTGAAAATCAAAATCGCCTCGGTGGCGCGGGTCCACAGGGCGCCCCAGCCCCCAGCC
>CALGIL010000127.1 GCA_937914895.1 uncultured Angelakisella sp. | reverse complement strand
ATTTTCTTCATCAAAGCGCCCATGTCGCCGTAAAAGCACAGGGACCGGGACCAGAGGTCCACGTTGCCCGCCAGGGCGTGGGCCCGGGGGGTGGTGCGCACCAGTCGGTGGATATAATTCAGGGTCTCCACATCCATGGGACCCTTGCCGAAAAAGTCCCCCGGCAGGATGAGAAAATCCTCCTCCGGGCGGTAGTTTACCTGGGCCAGCAGGTCTAAAAAGACCTCCAGGCATCCGTGAATGTCGCTGACGGCAATCAGCCGGTACCGGTCCGGCAGGTCCAGGGTTTGTATTTGGCAAGGCTTCATGGTGTCTCCTTTTTGGCTGGGGGCTGCAAAATGGTCTTGTAAAAATCCAGGGCGGGCAGCACCCGCTCCACCCGTGCCAGCAAATAGGCCTCGCTGACCCGCTGCAGCTCCTCCAGGGACTGGGGGGACAGGCGGAAGGCAAACAGCTTTTCGAAGTCGCTGTAAAGGATGTGCCGCATGGCGGTAAAGACGCCGGCGCTTACCGGGATGGCCCCGGGGCCGGCGGCATCGTCGTGGCAGCCGGGGCAATAAATGACCCCCTGGCCGGGGTCGAACCAGACCCCTTCCTCGGGGGCGCAGCCGCAGCGGGCGCAGGCCACCAGGTCCGGCATATACCCCGCCATGGTCAAAAGGCGCAGCTCAAAAATGGCCTTGATCTGCGGGCGCTCCAACTGCTTTTTGTCCAGACAGTGCAGACAGTTCAGGGCCAGGCGCAGGGGGCCGTCCCCCGGCTCGCCCTCGGGCACCAGCTCGGTGAGGAGCTGGCAGAAATATGTAGCCAGGCTTAGGGCCTCCATATCCTGGCGCAAAGCAAAAAACAGACGGTTTGGCTCCGCCCTGTCCACAAAGGTGCGGTCCCGGTTTTGGAACAGCACAAAATGAGAATAGCTGAGAAGCTCGGTGGCCGAGGCGGAGGCCCCCTTGGTCCTGCGGGCGCCCTTCATATAGGCGGTCACAAGGCCCCGGTCCGCAGTGAGCAGCACCACCAGCCGGTCCAGCTCATCCATGTTCCTGACGCGGACCACCAGGGCGTCCACCGTCAGCTGCATGCCGGTTCACCTCCGCGGCGGATCCCGCGGTGCCCGTGTCCACACTGCTTGTGCCGGCGTGGACGCTGCCGCGGTATTCCAGATAATCGGACACCCGTCCGGTCTCGGTAAATTTCTTCCAGGACTTCCTGCGGTTTTCCATCTGGCGCACCTCCGCATACTACTTGGTGCAGACAGTATTTGTCCCGCGGGGCGGAATATGACAGGGAATGTCTGCGCGTCCTTCCAGAAATTAAGGGTTGACAAACGAAAGGCGGCGTCACTGAAAACCGAAGTTCCGCAGAAAGCGTTCCTCGTTGCGCCAGTCGGATTTTACCTTTACCCAGCACTGCAGGTTGACCCGGACGCCCAAAAAGGCCTCCATATCCTGGCGGGCGGCGGAGGCGATCTCCTTGAGCATCTGTCCGCCCTTGCCGATGATCATGCCCTTGTGGCTGTCCCGCTCGCAGTAAATGACGGCCTGGATGTCGATGATCTCCCGGCCGGGGTCGGGGTCGGGCCGCTCCTTCATCTCCTCAATGGTGACGGCAATGCCGTGGGGAATTTCCTCCCGCAGCAGGTTCAGCGCCTTTTCCCGGATCATTTCGGCGCACAGCACCCGCTCCGGCTGGTCGGTCAGGGTGTCGTCGTCAAAAAAGTGGGCCCCCGGGGCGCCGCAGGACAAAAGAAGGTCCAGCAGAAGGTCCATCCCCTCGCCGGACAGGGCGCTGACCGGGACAATGTGCCCAAAGGGGTAGGCTTCATTGAGCCGCGCCATTTTGGGCATCATCCGCTCCTTGTTTTTCAGGGTGTCGATTTTGTTGACCACCGCCAGGGCGGGCAGCCTTCGGGCGCGAAAGCTCTCGATAAGGTCCTGCTCCGCCTTTGTCAGGCCCTCGTCCGGCTCGGTGACCAGCACCGCCAGGTCCACATCGGCCACCGAATCGCTGACCTGTTTGACCATATACCGGGACAGGGCGGTCCGGGGCTTGTGCAGGCCCGGGGTGTCAATAAAGACCAGCTGGGTTTCCCCCTGGGTCAGCACCCCGGTAATCCGGGTGCGGGTGGTCTGGGGCTTGGCCGACACAATGGCGACCTTTTCGCCCAGCAGGCGGTTCAGGATGCTGGACTTGCCCACGTTGGGCCTGCCCACCAGGGCGATAAAGGCGGATTTTTGTCCTGTTGTCTCGTTCAAATACTCGTCCTCGCTTATTTTTCGTTTCTTCGGACATTCTTAAGAGTCGGCCGTTACCGAAGCGGTCCCATCGGGGTCACCGGCGGGGTATCCATTCAGACCCTTCAAACCCATAGGGGTCAGCCGCCGTCGGGGTGGCTTTTGGGCGCGCGCCGGCATGGCACAAAAATGAAGGCCAGGGCCAGCACCAGGGACAGCGCCAGCAGCCCCAGCCGAAGGGGGTTTAAAAGCAGCTGCCGCAGCAGGTCCAGCAGGGAGGACAGGGGCCAAAAGGCGGCCGCGGCCACCCCCACCCCAAAAATGGAGGCCACCAGCACCGCCCCCGCGGCCATATCCTTGGCGTCCCGGGCAAACAGCCGGTACTCCCCGGTGATGCCGTCCACCAGGGCCTCCAGGGCGGAATTAAAAAGCTCCGCCGTCAGCACCGCGCCCCAGGCCAGCAGCAGCAGGGCCCACTGGGTGGCCAAGCGGCCGGTGCGGGCCGCCGCCCACAGCACATAGACCCCGGCGCACAGGTGGATGCGCAGGTTGCGCTCCCGCCCCAGGCAGAGCCACAGCCCCCGCAGGGCGCACCGGATGCTGACCATAAGGTTCCAGGGTTCGCCGTCCCTATTCCACCACATAGGTGACGTCCCGGGTAAGCCCCAGGGACTCCAGGACCGCTTCCTCCTTCTCCCGCATCAGGGCCGCCTGCAGGCCGCCCTTCTCGTGGTCATAGCCCAGCAGGTGCAGCATGGAGTGGACGGATAAAAAGCCGATCTCCCGCTGCAGGGTGTGGCCGTACAGCTCCGCCTGGTCCACCGCCTTTTCCACCGAGATGACAATGTCCCCCAGGGTATAGGCGCCGGTGTCGGGGTTTTTGTCGTAGTGTCCGTCCACCCCCAGGGGAAAGGACAGCACGTCCGTTTCAATGTCCTTGCCCCGGTGCTCCCGGTTCAGCTCCCGGATCTGCTGGTTATTGAGAAAGCTGACGCTGATTTCCGCGTCCCCTTCAAAGCCCTCGGCCTGGAGCACGGCGTTGCAGCAGCGCCGGATCAGCAGGCGGATGCCGGAGGGGATTTTGACGTCCCGCTGCCGGTTGGTAATTTGTACTTTTACCTTGCCCATTGTGCATCCTCCTTTATTTCGTCCGGTTTTTTCTGTTGTAATACCGGTCATAGGCGTTGATGATGTCCTGCACCAGGCGGTGGCGCACCACATCCTTGTGGGTAAACTGAATAATGGCGATGTCCTCGATGTCCCGCAGGACCCGGGAGGCCTCCACCAGCCCCGACCGCCGGGCGTCGGGCAGGTCGATTTGGGTGATGTCCCCGGTGATGACCGCCTTGGACCCCATGCCCAGCCGGGTAAGGAACATTTTCATCTGTTCGGGGGTGGTGTTCTGCGCCTCGTCCAGGATGATAAAGCTGTCGTCCAGGGTGCGCCCGCGCATATAGGCCAGGGGCGCCACCTCAATGTTGCCCCGCTCCAGGTATTTCTGATAATTTTCCGCCCCCAGCATATCAAACAGGGCGTCGTACAGGGGCCGCAGATAGGGGTCCACCTTGTTTTGCAGGTCGCCGGGCAAAAAGCCCAGCTTTTCCCCCGCCTCCACCGCCGGGCGGGTCAGAATGATGCGGTTGACCTCGTGGGCGCGAAAAGCCTTGACCGCCATGGCCACCGCCAGGTAGGTCTTGCCGGTGCCCGCGGGGCCGATGCCCAGCACAATGGTGTTTTTGCGGATGGCGTCGATGTACTTTTGCTGCCCCAGGGTTTTGGCCTTCAGGGGCTTGCCCTTGGCGGTGACGCAGATGACGTCCTTATTCAGGGCCGCCACTTCCTGCTCCTTGCCTTCGCTGACCAAAGAGATGACGTAGCGGATGTTCTGGTCGCTGAGGGTCTCGCCCTGCTCCACCATGGTCAGCAGTCCCTCGATGCACTTGACGGCGTTCATCACCGCCTCGGCGTCGCCGGCCACCTTGATGTCGGTGCCGCGGAAGACGATGGTGACATTGTACTCCCGCTCGATCTGCCGGATATTCTCGTCATGGCTGCCAAACAGGGTGAGGGCGTGCTCCATCCGCTCAATGTCGATGAGTTGTTCCACCATAGGGGATGCTTCCTCATTCTTTCCCGAATTTTCTTCTGTTTCCAACTGTTTTATTGTACCACATCTTTTTGCAAAAAACTATGAAGATTTGCTAAAAAAATCAAGAATAAATTTGGGGTTTAGCACAAAAAGGCGCCGGCCCGGAGGACCCCCGGACCGGCGCGCAGGCGTTTGGCATCAAAAAATCATCATATGGCCCTTTACGGGGGTGTGGGCATGGGCTGGGCCTGGGCGGTCAGGATCTCCACCTCCCGGCTGATGTCCCCCCGGCAGAGGTAGCGGGCCTCCAGCAAAAAGCAGTCCGCCCCCTCCTGGCCCTGCAGCTCCCGGGACAGCACCTCCCGGCCCTTCAGCTCCCGCAGCTCCATCCCCTCCAGCTCCCTTAGGGCCGTCTCCTTGGCCTCGTCGGGGGGGACGGCGGCGGTGGTTTGCTCCAGGGCGAAGTAATAGTCCTTGTGGTAGCTAAGGGGCATCAGCCGGCTGAGGACAGGCACCGCGTAGGCGGCGGATTCGTGCCGGTAAGGCTCCTGTGGCGGGGTTTTTAAGGATAGGGGGATGCGCAGGCCGAACAGGGTGAGGTACCGCAGCCGCACCACCCCCTTCAGGGTATACCGCTCCTGCCGGTAGGGGATGCACAGGTCCAGCTTTTCTTCGGTTTGGGCCATCACCCTGGCCCGTGCGTGGACCGCCCGGTTTTTGCCGGCGTGGTCCTCCATAATGCCGCTGACCAGAATATCCCCCGCCGTGACGGAATCCCCCACCTTGACCAGGGCCTGCCCGGCATACACCTCCATGGCGGTGATGTAGCCCGTTTGGGCGGCCACCACGTTGTGGGGCACCCCGTCGTCAATGCGGGTCGGGGGCACCACCCGCTCCTTGACCTCCACATAGGCGGTGCTGCCCCGGAGGTTTACGGCAATCCAGGCCACCGGGTCCAGGCGGATCATCATCTGGCGCTCCACGTCCCGGGCGTCGATGCTGCCCCGCCACACCCCCTGGCGCACCCCCAGGTCGTCCAGGGCCGCCAGCACCTCCTCCCGGGTCAGGGTCTCCAGCCCCGACACCTGGATCTGCCAGATAAAATTGCCCATGACCCCCATGGCGGCCAGCAGCACCAGCCCCCCGACAAACAGTCCCGCCCGCTTGCGGTAGCGCTTTAGCAGGGGGGGCACCCCCTTTTTGCCCTGGATCTCCAGGGTGGCCCCCGCCTTTTGGGCAAATTCCGCCAGGCGCCTGCCGCCCTTTACGGTGGTGCTGGCGGTGTACCGCCGGCCGTCCCGCCGGCCGTCCCAAAGGGGCACGCCCCCCTGGGCACACAGGTTGATAAACCGCTCGATGTACCCGTCCCGGATCTCAAACCGCACCGTCCCCCGGGTATAGCGGATCATGGCGATGATGCTCATGGCGTCCCTCCCCCGTCACTCGTATTCCAGCGAGAGAATGGTCCCCTCGATGATCATGTTCTGCTGGGACAAAAGCTTGATCTCCAAGTTGGCGCCGGTAAATTTGAGGATCAGCTTTTCGGAGGACAGGCGGATGAGGGTGTCGGAATATTCGATGATGCCCCGGCAGCCGTCGATGATGGCCTGCCGGTTGGACAGCAGCTCCACCCGCACCCCGGGCAGAAAGGCCACGGCGGACTGCTCCAGCCCCCTGCCCATGGCGCCGATGGCAAAGATGTTGGACTTGGGGGCGTCCTGGGGCGGACGCTGTTTTTTGGGCATAGCAAACACCTCCCGCAACAGTTTATGCCGCCCTGCGCGCAAATAAGAAGCGCGGAAATTTGTCCCACGTCTAATTGGGGACGTCCCCGCCATAAGCTAAAGCAGGGGCGCCCCCGCGGGGGCGCCGGCAGCGGCGGGCAAAGGAGGATGCGGTATGGATAAAAGCGGCCGGGAGGCGTTTTGGCTGACGCTGTGTTGCGTGGGGGCGGGGGCCCTGCTGCTGGCGGGGGCCCCCCTGGCGGGGGAGGGGGCCCGGGCGGGGCTGCGGGCCTGCTATACGGTTATCATTCCGGCCCTGTTCCCCTTTATGGCCCTGGCGGGCTTTGTGGCCGCCACCCCGGTGGCCGGGGTGCTGTCCCGGTGGATGGGGGGCCTTACCCGGGTGCTGTACGGGGTGCCGGGGGACCTGGCCCCCGCGGTGCTGATGAGCTGGATTGGCGGCTATCCCACCGGGGCGCGGGTGGTCTCCCGCATGGCGGCCCAGGGCAGGCTTTCCCCCCGGGACGCGGGGCGGGCGCTCACCTTTACCGTCCACTCCGGCCCCGCCTTTATGGCCGGGGTGGTGGGGGCGGCCATCTTCGGCTCGGTAAAGTGGGG
>CALGIL010000126.1 GCA_937914895.1 uncultured Angelakisella sp. | reverse complement strand
CCCCCGCTTGCCCGCCGCAAAACCCACTCCAAATCAAAGGCCGGGGTGTAGCTTTCCCGGGCGGAGGACCGCTCCTGCAAATACCCCTGAAAGCCCAGCTCCGCCGCCAGCTCCGCCAGGGGGCGGTACTCCCCCGTGGCCACCCGGCGGCGCAGCTCCTTGTGGGGGCTGTCCGCGTCGGGAGTGTACTGCCACATCAGGGACAGGCGGATGTCCGAAAGGGGCAGATGCCCCGCCATCCAGCGTAAAATCTGTTCCGAATCCCCGCGGCCGCCGGGGAGCACCAGATGCCGGACCATGACCCCCCGGCGGATAAGCCCCTCCTCGTCCAGCTCCACCGGCCCCGTCTGCCGGAGCATTTCACCGATGGCGGCCGCGGCCACGGGAAAATAATCCGGCGCGGCGGCATAGCGCGCGGCCAGGGCGGGGTCGTAAAATTTAAAGTCGGGCAGATAGACGTCCACCAGGCCGTCCAGCTGCCGCAGGGCCTCCGCCCGCTCGTAGCCGCCGGTGTTGTACACCACCGGAATGCGCAGCCGGCCCCGGACCCGGCCCAGCACTCGGGCCACCTGGGGCAGGTACTGTCCCGCCGACACCAGATTCAGGTTGTGGGCCCCCTGGTCCTGCAGCTCCAAAAAAATTTCCTCCAGCCGCTCCGGGGACACTTCGGCCCCCCGGTTGCCGGAGGAGATGGCCCGGTTTTGACAGAAGCAGCACCTCAGGGGGCAGCCGGAGAAAAACACCGCCCCCGACCCCCGGGTCCCGCTGACACAGGGCTCCTCCCACCGGTGGAGGGCCGCCCGGGCAAGCCGGGGCAGCTCCCCCGCCCCGCAGAGGCCCGGCCCCGCGGTCCGGTCCGCGCCGCAGGCCCGGGGGCACAGGGTGCAGGCGTGTAAATCCATGGCCGCGTTCCTCCCCTTACAAATTCTTTTTGTATGATACACCCCAGGGCCGGGGCCGTCAATATTGAACAAAGTGTAAAGAGGCCGCCCCTGATTTCCAAACCGTGAACAGAGGATGAGCAGATGTTAAACCTTGGGTAGAGCAAATTGAAAAGCGCGCCGTTTTCTGCTAGAATAAACCTGTCAGAAAGAAGCGTGCCGCCGGCATATCCGGGGCCGGACGGACCATACGGCCGGGCAGGCCATCACAACAAACCGATAAAGGAGAAGTACATGGACAACATCCGAGACATGCGTCCCGCAAACCCCAAAGGCTTTTTTAAAAAGGCCGGCACCGCCACGGTCCTCATTGTGGTGGCCGTCGTCCTCATCATCCTGGCCGCGTCGTCCTTTACCGTCATCGATGAGGGCTACATAGGCGTCAAATACCAGTTTGGCAAAATTGTGGACGACAGCCTGACCGCCGGGCTCAACTTTAAAATTCCCTTTGTGCAGTCCATAGTCCCGGTGGACATTCGGGAGCAGATGTACGAGATGCAGACCAACGCCTACACCAAGGACACCCAGACGGTGGAAAACCTGCAAATCAAGCTTAACTACATCTATGACCGCAAGGAGCTTTCCTCCCTCATCCGCAACATCGGCATCCGCAATGTGGAGACCAAGCTGATTATCCCCCAGGTGCAGTCCATTATGAAAAACGAGATCGGCCAGTTCCGGGCCGAGGACCTGGTGCAGAACCGCGCCGCCATCCAGGAAAACATCGAGGAGCAGCTGCGGACCTCCCTGGCGCCCAGCGGCATCGTGGTCGTCTCGCTGGCCATGGAAAACATCGACTTCGAGGACGGGTTTGAGGAGGCCATCCGCGCCAAGGTGGTGGCGGAGCAGGAGGCCCTGAAGATGCAGAACCGCACCAAGGAAAAGCAGGAGGAGGCCCGCCAGCAGGTGATTGCCGCCGAGGCGGACGCCGAAAGCCAGCGCATCCGGGCCGACGCCGAGGCCTACGCCATCGAGACCATCCGCCAGCAGATCCAGCAGAGCCCCGAATATTTGGAGCTGCAGAAGATCCAGCAGTGGGACGGCAAGCTGCCCCAGGTCATGGGCGACGGCGTCAATCCCTTTGTGGCCCTGGACTAAGCAGAAACCCACCCAAAACGGGCATACTGCCCGTTTTGCTCAGGCTGTCAAAAAAGCGGTTACAAGAGGGAAATCACCGGGGGAAAAGTGTGAAAGGGGGGCGGTGAGCCCCCACTTTCGCGTCGAGGCGCACATCGTGCG
>CALGIL010000125.1 GCA_937914895.1 uncultured Angelakisella sp. | reverse complement strand
GAAACACAGGCTGGAGCAGAAGAAAGGCTTTCGAGGGTGAAACAAAACGTTCCGGCCTGCGGTACGCCCACAGGAAACACAGGCTGGAGCAGAAGAAAGGCTTTCGAGGGTGAAACAAAACCTGCCGGACTGCGGTACGACCGCAGGAAACACAGGCTGGAGCAGAAGAAAGGCTTTCGAGGGTGAAACAAAACGTTCCGGACTAAGGCACACCCGCAGGAAGTACAGGTTGGAGCAGAAGAAAGGCTTTCGAGGGTGAAATAAAAGGTTCGCTTTTGGTCAATGCTAGTTGGTAGACCAAAAGGGGGCCTTTTTGATGGAAAAACGAATTGTCAGCTTTTATGTTGCGCTGCTGGTCTGCGCCACCGGCATCTTCATCCGGCTGGGGGTGCTGACCGCCGGGGAGAGCCTGGCCGCCGCGGCCCGAAGCCAAAGCAGCTATGTCATGGACGTGGGGGAAAGCCGAGGGTATTTTTACGACCGGAACTTAAAGCCCCTGGTCAACCGGCAGGAGCGCACCGCCCTGGCGGTGGCCCCCACCCCCGCGGCCATAGAGGCCCTGAAGGAGACGCTGCCCCAGGACCAGTTTGAGGAGAGCCTGGCCATTCTGCAAAATCAAAAGCCCATGGTCATTGCGGTGCCGTCCCTGCCGGCGCACCAGGGGGACGGCGTCATGCCCTTCCGGCTGCCGGTGCGGTACCAGCGGGACCAGCCGGCAGGGCACCTGCTGGGGTATACCGACGCTTCGGGGACGGGGGTCAGCGGCCTGGAAAAGGGCTACGACGCCCAGCTGGACCGGTGGGGCGGCAAAATCCAGGTGAAGTACCTGGTCAACGCCTCGGGCCGGGTGATTTCGGAGGAGGCCCAGGAGGTGCGGGACACCCTGTCCGACGCCCGGGGCGGGGTGGTGCTGACCCTGGACCGGGAGATCCAGGAGCTTGCGGAGGAGTGTATGGAGGAGGTGCCCAAGGGGGCCTGTGTGGTGATGAAGGCCGGCACCGGGGAGATTTTGGCCATGGCCAGCCGCCCCACCTTTGACGTAAATAATCCGGCCGCCGCCCTGGACAGCCCCGACAGCCCCTTTTTTAACCGTGCCCTGGGCGCCTACAGCGTGGGGTCCGGCTTTAAGATCGCCGTGGCCGCCGCCGCCCTGGAGGCCGGTTTTTCCCCCGACTACACCTATGAGTGCGTGGGGTACTACCAGCTGGGGGAGCAGGTGTATCACTGCAACCGGTGGTCCGGCCACGGTGCCCTGACCATGGGGGAGGCCATCGAGCATTCCTGCAACCCCTATTTTGTCAACCTGGGGCAGAAGCTGGGGGCCGGGGCCGTCTACCAAATGGCCTACAACCTGGGGTTTGGTTCCCCCACCCGGCTGGCGGACAATGTGTTTTCGGCCGCCGGCAATCTGCCGGAGCCCGGCGGGATCAGCCTGGGGGAGCTTGCCAACCTCTCCTTTGGCCAGGGCAGCCTGACCGCCACCCCGGTGCAGATGGCGCAGATGCTGTCCATTGTGGCGGGGGACGGCATGTGGGTCAGCCCCACGGTGATTATGGGCACCACCGAGGACGGCGCCGTCGTGGACCCCGCCCGGGAGGAGACACCGAAGAAGCGGGTGATGTCCAGCCGCACCGCCGCCACCCTGCGGGAGATGCTGGTAAGCGCCGTGGAAAATGGCAGCGGCCGAAACGCAAAGCCCGACACGGGCACGGCCGGGGGCAAGACCTCCACCGCCCAAACCGGCGTCTATGTGGAGGACCAGGAGGTGACCCACGCCTGGTTCTGCGGCTTTTTTCCCGCGGAAAAGCCGGAATATGTGGCGGTGGTGTTTGCCGAGGGCGGAGGCGAGGGCGGCGCGCTGCCCGCGTCGGTGTTTAAAAAAATCAGCCAGACCATCCAGTACCGCGCCCTGCAAAGGACCGACCGCTTTTTGGAATAACCAAAAACTTCAAATTGACCCGAAGCACCCCCAATGCTTGGCCTTGCATTTGGGGGTGCGCCATTGTATAATAAAAAAATACATAGTACATAAGGGGAATTCACAGGATAGGAGGCAGAATATGGCAGACAGACCCTTTGTCATCACCACGGACAACACGTGCGATTTCCCTGAGGAATATTATCAGCAGCACGGATTGGGCAGGCCCCTGCACATCGATTATATCATCGACGGCGTGGTTTATGACGGCCACAGCAAAAGCCTTGGCCTGCGGCAGTTTTACGATGAAATGCGGGCGGGCAAAATGCCCAGCACCCAGCAGGCCAACCCCCAGCAGGCGGTGGACCAGTTTGTCCCCTTGCTGGAAGACGGTTATGACATCCTGCATCTGGCCTTTTCCTCGGGGCTCAGCGGCACCTACAACAGCATCTGCATCGCCCGGCAGGAGCTGCAGGAAAAATACCCCCAGGCAGCCATCGTGGTCCTGGATACCCTGTGCGCCTCCATGGGCGAGGGCCTGCTGGTGCACAAGGCCCTTCGGCTGAAGGAGCAGGGGAAATCCCTGGAAGAAATTGCCCAGTGGGTGGAGGACAACAAGCTGCGGCTGTTCCATGACGTGGTGGCGGACGACCTGTTCCACCTCCAGCGGGGCGGCCGGGTCAGCAAGACCTCCGCTATTGTGGGCTCGGCCCTGGGCATTAAGCCCCGCATCTATGTCAACGATGAGGGCAAGCTTATCCCCTATGGCAAGGTCCGGGGCAAAAAGGCGGCCCTTATTCAGATGGCCGACTCCCTCCAGGAAAGGATTAAGGGGTACGAGGCGGAAAACGACGTCGTCTTTATCAGTCACAGCGACTGCATCGAGGACGCCGAGCTGCTCCGGGACCTGATCCAGGAGCGCACCGGCATCGGGGAGTATCTCATCTCCTACATCGGGCCCACCATTGGGGCACACACCGGCATTGGCACGGTGGCCCTCTTTTACATGGCGGCCAACCGGCACGTATAAAAAGACAAAGCAGGCGGCGGAGCAGATGCTCCGCCGCCTTAGGCTGTCGAAAAAGCGGCTGCGTGAGATAAAGCGCCGGGGTGGGCTTTAGCTTATGCCGCCCGGTGGTCCAGGGCCGGAATCAGCAGCACCGCCGCCACGGTGGTGATGATGATCTCGGGGATCATATAGCTGCCGTTGTAGGACAGGGAATAAAGCCAGACCGGCTGGTCCGCCGGGGCGTAGGCCCCCCAGATGAGGATGCCGGACAAAAAGCTGCAGGCATAGCGGACAAGGCCCACCGCCACCGAGCCGACGGCCAGCCCCAGGCGCCGGTTTTTGGGGAACAGCCCCTCAAAGACGCAGGCGGCGCCCATGACCGTATAGGCCAGCACATAGTCCAGCAGCACGCAGAGGATCATGGTGCCAAGGCTCCCCGCGGCCATGACGTTTTTCATCCCCAGCATGGTCTGCAGCAGCCCGTGGGTAAAACCGGTAAACAGCCCCCACTTCAGACCGTGGCGGTGGGAGATGACCAGCAGGGGCAGGGTGGCCGCCGCGGTAATATCCCCCCCCTGGGGCATCTGGAACAGGGTGATCATGCTCAGGACGGTGGCCACGGCGATCATCACCGCGCACTCCACCAAAATCCGGGTCTTTTTGTACGTTTGCATTGTCTGTGAACCTCCAAATCCTCTGTTTGTTGTTCACCCGTTCTGTCGCGCGCCGTAAGAAAAAAACGCCCCCCGGGGAAAATCCCCGAGACGCGTCTCGTCAGTCGGATATTCCCTTCCTACGCTGGCATGATCCAGATCAGGTTTAAGGGTCATGGGATATGGTCCCAAATCTCAGTCCGCACATACGGGCCCCCCTGGTTTGTGCCCCCAGTATACACCCCCCGGCGTTGACTGTCAATGCCTTTGCCGCTATAATGGAGCGGAGCGGGCGCCGCGGCGCCCCTGCGAAAACGAAAAACGGAGTGAAAAAGCGTTTTGAACAAAGTTGCGGTTTTTGACCTGGACGGCACGCTGCTGGATTCCCTGGCGGACATTGCCCTGTGCGCCAACACCGCCCTGGAAATCAGCGGTCTGCCCCGCCATCCGGAGGAAGCCTATAAGGGCTTTGTCGGCTGGGGGGTGGGCCGGCTGGTGCAAAACATGATGACCCCCGGGGATTACCTTGTCCACGGCCAACGGGTACGGGCCGATTACGAAATGCTGTACAGCGACCTGTGCACCAGGGGCGGCCACCCCTACGATGGGGTGCCCGAGATGCTGCGCCGCCTGCAGGCGGCGGGGTGGAAAACCGCGGTGGTGTCCAACAAGCCCCACGCCATGACCCAGGCGGTGTGGATCAGTACATACGGCGGCGCCCTGGACATGGCCGTGGGCCAGCGGGACGGGGCCCCGCCCAAGCCCGACCCGGCGGGGGTACTGGAGGTGCTGCGGGAGTTTGACGCCCGCCCCGGGGACTGTGTCTACGCGGGGGATTCCGACGTGGATGTGCAGACCGGTAAAGCCGCTTGCCTTTACACCGTTGCGGTCACCTGGGGCTTTCAGCCAAAGGACGTTTTAAAGGCCCAAAACCCCGACGCCCTGGCGGATTCGCTGGAGGAGCTGGAAAAAATAATTTTGGCAAGGGGTTGACAAGGCCCCCCTCCATAAGCTAAGATAGGGAACAACTTCATATGCCACGAAAGCGTTGAAGAGGACAGACCATCTACAAGCGGAGCCTGCAGAGAGCATGCGGCTGGTGTAAGCATGCGGCGCCGGGATTTGGTCCATCACCTCCGAGCAGGGAACCCCAACGGATTTGTCCCAGTAGGGTGTCCACGCGTGAGCTGCGTTACCGGCTCGGAATTGTTGGATTCTGATGAGTGGCGCCGCAGGCGCAACTTGGGTGGTACCGCGAGCAGACAGCTGCCCGTCCCATAACTGTATGGGGCGGGCTGTTTTTTTATTTTACGCGACAGAAAGGAGTTTTGGAATGGAAGTCAGGCTGCAAGAGGTGGCGGAGCGCATTCGCACCATGAGGGAGATTTTAAACATTACCGCCGAGGAGATGGCGGCGGCCCTGAAGATGCCGGTGGAGGAGTACCTGACCGCGGAGGAGGGCAGCAGCGATTTTTCCTTCTCCTTTTTGGTGATGGTGGCCGAGGTGCTGGGGATGGACATGATTGAGCTCATCACCGGCGAAAGCCCCAGGCTGTCCTTTTACAGCGTGGTGCGAAAGGGAGGCGGGCTGCCCATCCGGCGGCGCAAGGGCTTTGCCTACCAGCATCTGGGGTACCGCTTTCGGGGCAAATCCTGCGAGCCGTTTTTGGTCACCGCCCCCTACCGCCAGGAGGAGCAGGATGCCGCCATCCCCCTGTCCCGCCACGACGGCCAGGAGTTTGACTATGTGCTGGAGGGCAGCCTGAAGGTGGTGTTCGAAGGGGGCTACGAGGAAGTCCTGGGGCCCGGCGACTGCGTCTATTACGATTCCTCCCACGGCCACGGCATGATTGCCGCCGGGGGGGCGGACTGCACCTTTTTGGCTGTGGTGCTGACTAAGGGCCAGGGGGAATGACGACCATGGAAAATGTTGCGCTGCTGTACCAAAAATACTGCAAGGAATCCTTTGACAAGCACGGCGTCTTAAAAACCTGGGAGCCGGTGGTGCCCGGGGACTTTAACTTCGCCTATGACTGTGTGGACTATATCGCCGGCGTGGAGCCGGACCGCCGGGCCATGGTGTGGACCAGCGACCGGGGGGAGGAGCGCACCTACACCTTTGCCGATATGCGGGATTACAGCAACCGCACCGCCAACCTATTCCTCAAAAACGGCATAAAAAAGGGCGACAAGGTGCTGGTCATCCTCAAGCGCCACTACCAGTTTTGGTACACCATTCTGGCCCTGCACAAAATCGGCGCCGTCATCATCCCCGCCACCCATCTGCTCACCGAAAAGGATGTCCAGTACCGGGTGGAGATGGCCGACGTGTCCGCGGTAGTCTGCACCGCCGACGGGGACGTCTCCCACGCGGTGGACGCCGCCTGCGCCCGGTTTGACCGGCCCATCCAAAAGTATCTGGCCCGGGGCACCGCCCCCCGGCAGGGCTGGGTGGATTTTGACGCCGGGCTGGAGGACTGCGCCCCCACCCTTGCGCGCATCCCCATCCGGTCCGACGACCCCTGCATCATCTTCTTTACCTCCGGCACCACCGGGTACCCCAAAATGGTGGAGCACACCCACTGCTACCCCATCGGGCACATCATCACCGCCCGGCACTGGCACAACGTGGTGCCCGACGGCCTTCATCTGACGGTGGCGGACACCGGGTGGGGCAAGGCCCTGTGGGGCAAGCTGTACGGCCAGTGGCTTTGCGGCGCGGGCATTTTTGTCTATGACTTTGACAGGTTCCACCCCTCCGACCTGTTGGAGAAGATCCAGCAGTACCGCATCACCACCTTCTGCGCGCCGCCTACCATCTACCGCTTTTTTATCAAGGAGGGGATGGGCGGATACGACCTGAGCAGCCTGCAGTGGGCCACCACGGCGGGGGAGGCCCTGAACCCCGAGGTGTACAACCGCTTTTTGGAATACACCGGCCTGCCCCTGATGGAGGCCTTCGGCCAGACCGAAACCACGGTGCTGCTGGTCAACCTGGTGGGCTCCCGGTGCAAGCCCGGCTCCATGGGCAAAAGCTCCCCCCTGTTTGACGTGCGCCTGCTGAGCGAGGACGGCACCCCCACCCCCATGGGCGAGGTGGGCGAGGTGGTTGTGAAGGCGCTCGGCCCCCAGGTGGGCCTCTTTACCGGATACCTTAAAAATCCCGAACTGACCCAAAAGGCCTGGCACGACGGGTACTACCATACGGGCGACACCGCCTGGCAGGACGAGGACGGCTACTTTTGGTACGTGGGCCGCACCGACGACGTCATCAAGGCGTCCGGCTACCGCATCGGTCCCTTCGAGATCGAAAGCGTCCTCATGGAGCACCCCGCCGTCATGGAATGTGCCGTCACCGGCGCCCCCGACCCGGTGCGGGGGACGGTGGTCAAGGCCACGGTGGTGCTCACCCGGGGCTACGCCCCCTCCGACGCTCTGGTCAAGGAGCTGCAGGACTATGTAAAGCGCCAGACCGCCCCCTACAAGTACCCCCGGATTGTGGAGTTTATCGACGAGCTGCCCAAAACCATCAGCGGCAAGATCCGCCGGGTGGAGATCAAGGAAAAGGATCTGGCTTCCACCAAGGGGGATTGAGGCCCTGCGGGCAGGGATTCCCTTCGGGGGGATGATGCGCTCCGGATAGGGCTTGGGTTCTTATCAAAGGTCTGTTTTTTACCCTGTGGGGCATAGCCCCGGACCTCTTTATCGCCTCCGGCGGGGATACCTGCCGGGGGCGATTTGTGCCCTGGCGGGCGGGGCCCTGATTTTATCCAAAGTTATCTTTTTTTACTC
>CALGIL010000124.1 GCA_937914895.1 uncultured Angelakisella sp. | reverse complement strand
AAGCAAAAACCGGCCCACGTCACGTCTGGGGCGGACAACAGGAATGCTATGTCCATGGGGCCCGCCCGGCAGGGCAAAGAGGGTTTGGGGCAACACCCCATAGAGTAAAAAGATAACTTTGGCTAAAAGCAAGCCCTGCCCGAAGGGCATAAAACCCCCGGGGGAAGGGCCCCGCCCGCCAGGGCACAAAACGCCCCACAGGGCCGCCGCCGGCCGCCCAAGGCCGGCATAAAAGGAGGAACCCCCATGTCCATCATTCTGGATACCCCGCGGCTGCGGCTGCGGGAGTTTGTCCCCGGGGACGCCGACGCCCTACGGGAGCTGGGCGGCCAGGAGCACGTGGTCCGCCGACTGCCCAAGTGGCGGACCACTGGGGAGGAGTGCGCCACCTGGATCGGCTGGATGCGCCTCCACTACAAGCACCCCGCAAAGCCGCCCCGGGTGGCACTGGCCGTCACCCTTGGGGAGAATGGGCGGCTTATCGGCCTTGTGGGGGTGGGCCCCCGGGAGGATATGGAGGGGCAGCCGGAAATCACCGGCTTTATCCATGAGGAATACCTGCGCCAGGGATACGGCGCCGAGGCGGCGGACGCCTTTTGCGCCTGGGTCCTGGGGACCCTGGGTCTGCCCTGGATTATGGGCCTTGCGGAGCCGTCCGACCACGCCGCGGCGGCCCTCTTTCGCCGGTGCGGCTTTGAAAACCAGGGACCCAGACAGGTCCCCGGGCCCGGTGGGGTGCAGATTCGCACCTGCTTTCGGCGCTATCCCGGCCGGGGCTAGGCCCAAAGGCGTTTTCGTCTGATAAAACTGAATGAATCGACAGACTGCGGCATGATTCGCGCAGGGAAGTCCGTATCCTTATGGATACAGGACTTCTTTTTTTATGCCTGCCCGCCCCGCAAAGGCGGACAGGCTCATCTGGGAAAGGAGGCATCCCATATGCCCGTCAAAATTGAGCTTTCCCCGGACCGGGAGACGGTGACGGTGTATTTTACCGGGGAAATCGACCACCACAGCGCCAAAAAAATGCGGGAGGACATCGACAGCTGTGCCCAGCATAACGAGCCCCGGGTGCTGATTCTGGACTTTGGGGGGGTGGAATTCATGGACTCCTCCGGCATCGGCATCGTACTGGGGCGCTACCGGCTGATGCAGGAGCTGGGCGGCGAGCTGCGGCTGCAGAATATGCCCTCTCACATACGCAAGGTGATGCGGGTGGCGGGCATCGATAACCTCAAAATGACAGACAGCAAGGGGGACAAACCAAAATGAAGATTCAAAACCGTATGCGGGTCAGCTTTCCGGCCCGGTCCGTCAACGAATCCTTCGCCCGCACGGTCATCGCCGCCTTTGCCGCCACGGTGGACCCCACGGTGGACGAGCTTATCGACATCAAAACCGCGGTCAGCGAGGCGGTGACCAACGCCATCGTCCACGGCTACCGGGAGGAGCTGGGGCAGGTATACATAGGGGCCTCCCTGTACCCCGACGGGCGGCTGGTCGTCCGAATCCGGGATACCGGGTGCGGCATCCCCGACATCAAAAAGGCCATGGAGCCGCTGTACACCACCTGTGAGACCGGCGAGCGGGCGGGCCTGGGCTTTGCCGTTATGCAGGAGCTGATGGACAAGGTGCAGGTGCGCTCCACCCCGGGCAAGGGCACCACCGTCACCCTGGAAAAGCGGCTGAAGATCAAGCAGTAGGGGAGAATCCACCCCGGAGAAGGAGGCGGTACCGTGATCGTGGAGGAGACGAGGGACCGGACTGCCCTCTCCCGAATGGTGGAGGAAAACCTGGGGCTGGTCCATTCCTGCGCCCACCGCTTCAAGGGCCGGGGCATCGAGTATGACGACCTGTTCCAGGCGGGGTGCATGGGCCTTGTCAAGGCCAGCGCCGCCTTTGACACCGGGCGGGGCGTCATGTTTTCCACCTACGCCGTGCCGGTCATTCTGGGGGAGATCCGCCGCCTGTTCCGGGATGGGGGCACCGTCAAGGTCAGCCGCAGTATCAAGGAGACAGGCATCCGGGCCCTCCGGGTCAAGGAGCAGCTGGGCGTCTCCCTGGGCAGGGACCCCACCGTAAGCGAGGTGGCCCAGGCGATGGAGCGCAGTCCCGAGGACATCGCCCAGGCCCTGGCCGCCACCACGCCCCCCTTGTCCCTGACTGAGGACGCCGCCGAGGGAGGCGGGCAGATGGACCTGCCGGTGGATTCCCCCGAGGAGAGCCTGTCGGATATTCTGTCCTTGGGGCAGGTGCTGGCCTCGCTGGAGGCAAAGGACCGGCGGCTGATTTACCTGCGGTACTTTCAGGGCAAGACCCAGACCCAGGCGGCCCAGGAGCTGGAGATGACCCAAGTGCAGGTAAGCCGCCGGGAGAAAAAGATTTTGACGGCCCTGCGCAGGCAGCTGCTGGAATAGAAAAACCCGCCCGGGCAGGGCGGCATAACGGGGGACAAACCGGGCATTCTAAAGACAAATTTGATGCAGGAGGTGCGGCTATGCCCCCCAAAAAGCCCCACGCCGGCAGGCCCGCGGAGGACGACGGCGCGGACCGGCCCATTTCGGACGCCTACCCGGTGGTGGACAGCGACCTGGCCAGGGACAACCTGGAAAACGACCTTCCCGCCGCGGACCTGGAGGATTTATAGCAAGGCAAAGGAAGAGCCCCAAGGGGTTCTTTTCCTTGCCCAAAAAAGTTTTGGATTCAGAATTCGTTCTGCTGTTTTCGACAGAGTTCTGCCTTTAGCGGAGTTATACTGATGATTCTGCGGGCTGTGGCTTCCTCCGGGGGCGGGGTGGTGCCACAGCCCGCAGAATCATCAGTATAACTATGTTGGCCCAAGGGGCAAAGGCCATTTTGCCCTGGCGGGCAGGGTTCTGCTTTTAGCCAAAGTATGGCTTCTCTACTCTTTGGGGTATGGCCCCAAACCCTCTTTGCCCTCCGGGCAGGCCCCC
>CALGIL010000123.1 GCA_937914895.1 uncultured Angelakisella sp. | reverse complement strand
GCCCGACAAGGCCATCGACCTGGTGGACGAGGCCTGCGCCATGGTCCGCACCGAGATGGACTCCCAGCCCACCGAGCTGGATGAGCTGTCCCGGAAGATTATGCAGCACGAAATTGAGGAGGCGGCCCTGAAAAAGGAGACCGACCGCCTGTCCGGCCGGCATCTGGCGGACATCCAGCGGGAGCTGGCCGACATGCGGGAGCAGTATAAGCAGATGAAGGCCCGGTGGGAAAACGAAAAGGCCGCCATTTCCACAGTGCGCGGGCTGCGGGAGGAGATCGAGCGGGTAAACGCCCAAATCGACCAGGCCCAGCAGGCCTACGACCTCAACAAGGCCGCCGAGCTGAAATACGGCCGCCTGCCCGAGCTGCAAAAGCAGCTGGAGCGGGAGGAGGAAAAGGCCGAGCAAAACCAGACCGCGGCCCGGCTGCTGCGGGACCGGGTGACCGACGAGGAGATTGCCCGCATTGTGGGGCGCTGGACCCATATTCCCGTGGCCCGGCTGATGGAGGGGGAGCGGGACAAGCTGCTGCGCCTGGAGGACACCCTCCACCGGCGGGTCATCGGCCAGGATGAGGCGGTTAAAAAGGTCAGCGAGGCCATCCTCCGCTCCCGTGCCGGCATCCAGGACCCCGGGCGGCCCATCGGCTCCTTCCTGTTTTTGGGGCCCACGGGCGTGGGCAAGACCGAGCTTGCCAAGGCCCTGGCCCAGGCCCTGTTTGACGATGAGCAGAATATGGTGCGCATCGATATGTCCGAGTACATGGAAAAGTATTCGGTCAGCCGCCTTATCGGGGCGCCCCCCGGATACGTGGGCTACGAGGAAGGGGGCCAGCTGACCGAGGCGGTCCGCCGCAAGCCCTACTCCGTAGTGCTGTTTGACGAGGTGGAAAAAGCCCACCCCGACGTCTTCAACGTGCTGCTTCAGGTGCTGGACGACGGCCGCATCACCGACAGCCAGGGCCGCACCGTGGACTTTAAGAACACCATCATCATTCTCACCTCCAACCTGGGGTCCCCCTATATTCTGGAGGGCATCGGGCCGGACGGAGAGATTTCCTCCCAGGCCAAGGAGCAGGTGGAGGCGCTGCTGCGGCAGAGCTTCCGGCCCGAGTTCCTCAACCGCCTGGATGAGATTGTCTTTTACAAACCCCTGAGCCGGACCGAGATTGCCCGGGTGGTGGACCTGATGCTGGCGGACCTGCAAAACCGCCTGGCGGCCAAGGACCTGCGCCTGCGCGTCACCCCCGCCGCCAGGGATTTCATTGTGGAATCCGGGTACGACCCCGTTTACGGGGCGCGGCCCCTCAAGCGCTTCATCCAGTCCCGGGTGGAGACCCTGCTGGCCCGGATGATCATTGCGGAGGACCTTGCGCCGGGCACCGAACTTCTGGTAGACTGTCAGGAGGGACAGCTTACGGCCCGGCGCGCTTGACACGCCGCGGCCCCGGCGCCTGACCACGGAAAGGAAGGGACCCCATGCTGCTGCAGCTGTGCAGAATGTTCCTCTGGCTGATGATCTACAGCTTCATCGGGTGGGTGTACGAATCCACCCTCTGCTCCATCACCGCCAAATCTCCGGTCAACAGGGGGTTCCTCAACGGGCCCGTCTGCCCCGTCTACGGCTTTGGCGCCCTGATTGTCATTTTGACCCTGGAGGACCAGGCCGACCACCTGCTGGTGCTGTTCCTCAGCAGCATCCTCCTGACCGGGGTGTTGGAATACGTGACCTCCTGGGCGCTGGAATACTTTTTTAAGGCCAAGCTTTGGGATTATTCCAAGTGGCCCTTCAACATCGGCGGCCGGGTCTGCCTGTACGGCGCCCTGGTGTTCGGTACGCTGTCGGTGCTGGTGGTCCGGGTGGTGCATCCGGTCATCCGGGGGTTTGTGGACCAGTTTTCGCCCCCGGTCCTCTACCTGTCCTCCGCCATTCTGCTGGTTTTGGTCCTCTTCGACCTCTTTGTGACGGTGCGGCATATGCTCACCCTCAACGGGCGCCTGGCGGAAATCCAGGAGGCCATCGACCAGTTCCGGGAGGAAAACGCCCGCCATCGCGAGGAGCTGATGGGGCGGCTTGCCTCCGCCGTCAGCCTGCCCGACGCGGGGCAGATCCGGCAGGCCGTCTACGGCAGGCTGGGGGAGATGCTCACCGCCGAGGAGCTTGCGGCGCTGTTCCAGGAGAAGGCCGGAGAGCTGCAGCAGTGGCTGGAGGAAAAATTTGAGAGCAGTTCCTTCCACACCGAGCGGATCCAGAAGCTTTTGTCCACGGGCAAAGCCCAGACCCGCCGTCTGATGCGGGCCTTCCCCGGATGGACCTCCACCTCCTACAAGGAGGCCTTGGAAACCCTGCGGGAACGGCTGGAAGCCCGTTCCGGGGACGACGACAAGGAGGATTCCTCCAAGACCCATGGGGATAAATCCTGACGCCCCCAAAGACGCCGGAGGCCCCCTGTTTAGGCGGGCGGCCATTGATGGGAACGCCAAACTGTGGTACAATACCCTCAGACAGGACGCCAAGGGAGGACGGACCCCATGAAAAGACTTTTTGACCGGCTGCAGCTGGACTGGTACAAGCTCCCCAAAATCACCCGTTTTTCCCAGATCCTCATCGCCTTTTCCGTGGTGGTATATGTACTTCTGCTGCTGGCGGACGGCACCGCCGGGGCGGTGTACTCCCTGTACGGAATATTGCTGGTGGGCGCCCTTGGCGCGGTGATGTGCATCACCGACCGCCACTGGACCTATGCGGCGCTGGATATTGGGGCGGCGGCGCTGCTGTTCCTCCTCACCTCGCTGATGAATCCCCAATAACGCTGGAAGACTAAGGACCGGGGGAAAGCCCCGGTCCTTTTCTGTG
>CALGIL010000122.1 GCA_937914895.1 uncultured Angelakisella sp. | reverse complement strand
CATGATCCCCTCGGAGCGCACCCTGATGCGGGAATACGGGGTGTCCCGGGCCACAGTGCGTCAAGCCCTGGATCGCTTAGCCCGGCTGGGATACCTGCGCAAGGAGCATGGCCGCGGCAACTTTGTCGCCCTGCCCGGCGCCGCATCCAGCCCGGGTTCCTTAGGCGATTTTGTGGAGGAGATGCGAAGCCAGGGGCGGGAGGCCAGGACCGAGGTGGTGTTTTTCCGCATTGTTCAGTGTTACCCCGAGATGGCACCCCTGATGAGGCTGGGCGCCAAGGATTATACCTTTAAATTTATCCGGCTCCATTGGGCTGAGGATGAGCCCCAGCTTCTGGAGACCACCTATCTGCCTTATACCAGCTTTGAGGGCCTCAATAAGGAGGATCTTCTTAAGGTGCCCCTGCGGGAAATCATTTCGGTGTGGTACCGCAAGGCCATTACCCGCACCGAGGAGAGTTTTCGGATCACTCGGCTGGACGCCGATCAGGCACGGCTGCTCCATACTTCGGAGGGGGCTGCGGCCCTGGAGAAGACTCTCGTCTCCTACAGCCGGGACCAGGTGATTGAGTATACCGTCAGTCTGACCCCAGAGAATCGAATGAAGTTTCACATCGTCATTGAAAAGTAACCCTCCATCCATGGATGGAGGGTTACTTTTTCCATGTCTGCATGTAACATCCAAAATGACAGGATATTTTTTGTGTAATATATTAGTTTTTAGCGCGTAAGTGCAAATAGTATTGTCATTTTAGACCAGACCAGTTATAATACAGGTACGGACCAGTTCAACACCGTTCATCGTAAGGCAGTCGAGTATAGGAGGTTTGTTTTATGAAGCGATTACTGAGTATCCTGCTTGTATGTGCATTTGTACTGGCTTTCGCTGGATGCGGAACCACGCCCCCCGCCGCAACCCCTGCCACGTCCCCTGCCGGAGATTCCCCGTCCTCAGGTTCCGAAGCCCCCAAGCTGTCGGGCAAGGTGGTTGTGTATTCTCCCCATGGCGATGATATTCTGGGCGATATCTCAGATTGGTTTAAGGAGGCCACCGGCGTTGAGGTGGAGTATCTCTTTATGGGCGGCGGTGAGTTGGTGGACCGGATTCGCGCCGAAAAAGCGAATCCCCAGGCCGACATCATCTATGGTAATCCCACCAACGTATACGAGGAGATGAAGCAGGAGGACCTGCTGGCCAAATCCGCTCCTTCCTGGGCCGCCGAGCTGGACCCCTCCTTTGTGGATGCGGATGGCTACTACTACGGTACCATCCAGACCCCGGTTATGATTTTTTATAACCACGATACCCTGTCCGAGGCGGATGCCCCCAAGGATTGGAGCGACCTCGCCAACCCCAAGTATGCAGGACAGATCGTTTTGCGCAGTACTACCTCGGCGGCCAGCCGCGCCACCATCAGCAGCCTAATCGACCAGTATTATCAGGCCGGATCCCTGGAGACCGAAGGTTGGCAGTTCCTGAAGGACATGGACAAAAACGTCAAGTCCTACGTTACCGACTCTAACCTGATGTTCCAGGAGATCGCCAAGGGCGAGGCCCAGGTGGGCTTTTGGACTCTGGATGGTATTACCACCAACATCGAGACCAATGGTATGCCCCTGACCATTGTGCCGCCCGCATCCGGAGCCGTGGTCATCAGCGACTGCATCGCCGTCATCAACGGTGCCAAAAATGAAGCGAACGCCAAGGCTTTTATTGAGTTTGCCGGCAGCAAGGAAGTCCAGCTAAAGCTGGCCCAAACCCGCAGCCGCATCCCCACCCTGCCGTCTGCCGTAGCCGAAGCCCCCGAATGGATGCGCATGTTGAAGTATGAGGTGATGCCCACCAACTGGGCTAACCTGACCGCCAAGCAGGGTGAATGGCTGCAGTATTACAACGACGAAATTGTGGACTCCAGCAAAAACGGCTAAAGGACAATACTCTGCTTCTGTTTTCATACGCCGGGGACTTCCCGAATATGTTCTTCGGGGGTCCCCGGTGGTCGTCAACAAGTAGTCCGCCGGAACAACACTTAAGATGGGGGAATGTACGGTGGCATTATTAGAAATTCAAAACCTACATAAAAACTTTGGGGATGTGGCAGCAGTGGTGGGCGCCAACATCCAAGTGGAGGAGGGATCCTTCTTCACCTTCCTGGGTCCCTCGGGCTGTGGCAAGACCACCACTCTGCGGATGATTGCCGGCTTTGAGACGCCCACCGCCGGCAAGGTGATCATGGACGGTAAGGACATTACCGAGCGTCCTCCGGAGCGTCGGGAAATCGGCATGATGTTTCAAAACTATGCCCTTTTTCCGCACATGACGGTGTACGAAAACGTGGCCTATGGTCCCAAGGTCAAACGGAAAGGTCGGGACGAGATAGCCCGCCTTGTGTCCAGGTATCTGGAAATGGTGGGACTATCCGGGTATGAAAAACGGAAGATTACCCAGTTGTCCGGCGGTGAGCAGCAGCGGGTAGCTCTGGCCAGGTCCCTGGCCACCGAGCCCAAAATTCTGTTGCTGGATGAGCCCCTGAGTAACCTGGACGCCAAGATGCGCGACGAGATGCGTTTTGAGCTCAAGCGCCTTCAGCATGAGCTGAAGATTACCATGTTGTATGTTACCCACGATCAAAACGAGGCACTGATGATGTCCGACCGCATCGCCGTCTTTTACCGGGGGAAAATCCAGCAGATTGGCCGTCCGGAAGAAATTTATAACCACCCCACCAGCAGCTTTGTGGCAAATTTTGTGGGGCAGACCAACTTGTTGGCCGTGGAGAAGCAGTCCCCGAATGAGGTGGTTGTGACTGGGGGTACCAGGCTGGAGACAGCCGGGGCGGCGTCGGGGGCCAAGTGTGTCTCCATCCGCAACGAGTACATCCTCCTGTCCAAAAACGAGGATGCGGCCCCAGGGTACAACAGCGTCCCCGCCAGAGTGACCAGCCGGCAGTTTAACGGCATCTCCACCTACTATGTCATCGAGGCAGCGGGCCTGTCCATGGACGTCACCGTCACCAACAACGGCCTAACCCAGGATTATCAGGATGTGGTGTACGCCCACATCCATCGGCAGCACGTTGTTCCACTGGAGGTGTAGGCCATGAAGAAACGCGGCGTGTCCCATAAGACCATCCTGACTTACGTAGCCCTGGTACCGTTGCTGTGGCTGCTGGGGTGGACGGTGTTCTTTCCCGCCTACAACTCGGTGGTGATGAGCCTGGGGCTGGACCATGGCCCCCTCACATGGAACTACTTTCAGGAGTTTTTTACTTACTCCAAAAATGTAGAGGCCTATAAAAACACCTTTGTGCTGGCCATGGCCACCGTGGCGGTGTGTGGCGTCATCGGCACGGGGTTTGCCTTCCTGTTTACCCGGCTGCGTTTTGCGGGGCGCAAAATCTATGACATTATTTTGATGGTGCCCATGATGACTCCCGGTGTGTTATTTACTATCGCCTTTATTCAGGTGTATGGACAAACCGGGTTCATTCCCCAGTTCATCAAGCTGGTGATGGGGCTGGAGTCCGCTCCCAACATCCTGCGGGGTTTCTGGGGCATCCTGTTTGTCCATGCCACCACCCAGTATCTGTTTTTCTACGTCATGGTGTCCTCCGCCCTGCGGCGAATCGATTCCTCGGTGTACGAGGTGGCCCGGAGCATGGGCGCTTCCCGGACGCGGATATTTTTTACCATCACCCTGCCCCTGTTGACCCCCGCTTTGGTAGGTGCCAGCGTACTTACCTTTATGTCCGGTATGAGTTCCTTTGCCGCCCCCAACCTCATCGGCGGCGAGTTTCGGGTGATGAGCGTGCAAATTCTGCTGACCAAGACCAATGGCTTTTATAACCTGGTATCGGTTCAGGGACTGATGCTGGCGCTGATGTCACTGGTATTTCTAGTGGTCATGCGGTTTTATGAAACCCGGCGCAACTACATCATGGATGTCAAGGGCAAACCGATGGAGCCCTATGTGGTCCGAGGCTTTGGCAAAAACCTGGCCATCAATTTGGGGTTGATTGTGGTGCTGATGGTCATTGTCCTTCCCATCATAGCCATCGTCCTTCTCTCCTTTGTGCCTCGATATGCTATGGCGGTGGACATTTTTCCCAAGAGCTTCGACTTGTCTAACTACATAGAGTTTTTCTCCAAGCCCCGAATTCTAAAACCCTTCCTCAACAGCCTGTGGATGGCATGCGTCGGTGCTTCGACAGCCACCATAGTGGGAGTGCTGTCCTCCTATATCATTG
>CALGIL010000121.1 GCA_937914895.1 uncultured Angelakisella sp. | reverse complement strand
AGCTTTTCCCGCAGGGACTGGTCATTTTCAAACCACAGCTGATACTCCCCGGGGACCAGCGTCAGGTCGTCCAGGGTGTTTACCGGGTCTTCCTCGGTGATGGTAAAGGTGGCAAGGGGCTGCCGGGCCTCCTGGTCAAACTCCACGGTGCCGCCGTAGGCGTCGATAAGCCTCTGGGCGTCGGCAAGGCCGATGCTTTGGCCCTGGATTTCGCCGGCGGTGTTCCAAAGGCGGCCAAAAAACGGCACCCCCAGCACCAGCTTGCGGCTTGGGATGTTGCGCAGGGCATACCGGACGCTGTCCTCCACCCACCCCAGCGAGGCCACCGGCCCGGGGGGGCCGCCCTCCCAGGACTCGTCGTAGGCCATCAGATAAATGGAGTCCGCGTTGTTGGCCAGCCGGGCATAGTCGTAGGACCCGTGCCAGCCGGTGTTCCAGCCCATGGGATTGGCCGCCACCGCCACGCTGACCTCCCCCTGCGGCAGCATCCGCGCCAGCGCCCGCACAAAGTTGGAATACTGCTCCCGCTGGTCGTGGGTGACATTTTCGATGTCCACGTCCACCCCGTCCAGGTCGTTGTCCAGCACCAGGTCTGCCACCAGCCGGGCATTGTCCCGATAATTGCTGAGGAAATCGACACCGTACTGGCGGTTCCAATGATTGGACAGCATCGGCACCACCCGGATACCCCGGTCATGCATGGCGCGGACAAACTCCGGGCTGACGCCTACCTGCACCTGCCCGCCGTCCACAATATCAAAGTAGGCCGGGGAGACGGCGCTCAGAGCGCCCCGGGTGCGATCCACAAAGCCGATCTGCTGCTGGGGGGTGCCCAGATAGACGTAGCCCCTGATGAGTCTTCCCTCTTGATTTTCGCGCTCCATAGAATCCCTCCATTCCATAGATTCTATGCCGGGAAAAGGGGGGCAATGACTGCGCGGGCAAAAAGGAGCCCGCCAAAATGCGGCGGCAGGCCCATTGTGCCTTTTGGGGGGTGATCCGCGGAGAAATCCATGGCGGCCGCTGCCTGTCCCGGGCTGAGCCGCCATCCTTGGGAAAAAGTTTTTGGGAGGCGCGGAACCGTTTTTTCGAAAAGGTTCCGCAAAAGCGGCAAAGGTCGATTATTAAACAGAATAGGGGGCCGCCGGTATAACCGGCGGCCCCCTGCCTTTTTCGGAACAAATCCCTATGATGCGGCGATTTCCCTGCGGTGCTGTAAGTGGATTCCAATATGGCCGACGCCCAAAATCACTGCGGAAAGCAGCAGCCAGACGACCCGCCCATAAATGCCCAGCAGAAAAAACGCCGCCACAGGCAGGGTCGCGCCGGCCACGGGAATCCCCCAAAGGCTGCTGTAAAAATCCGATGTCGTCATGGGGCTTTTGAAATACCGAATCCACCAGACCTCGTACAAAAGCATCAGCAGCACCGCCGCCGCCAGCCACAGCGTCCACGGGGACCAGGGGCGAAGATTCAAGTCCGAAAACATTAAAGCGGTGCAGGTAACAAGGACCTGCCCCACGCGTTCGAAGGCCGCCAGCACCTTG
>CALGIL010000120.1 GCA_937914895.1 uncultured Angelakisella sp. | reverse complement strand
CTTGACGCCGCCGGCATCGCGGCAGCTCGCCGCGGAAGAGCGGCAACCTCCGGAGAGGGAAGCCCCGCCCCCGGAGCGGGAGCCCGCACCCGAGGAACAGCCGCCCAGGGGGGGCCAGCCAGCCGCCCCGGACGCCGAAACGCCCTTTGCGGGCTGGGACCGGGTGCTGCAGGCCCTTGGCCAAAAGAACCCCGCCCTGCGGGGCAGCCTCATTGGCACCGCCGCCTATCTCAAGGGCAACCGGGTGCTGATTGCATCGGACAACCCCGTGTTTTTGGAGATGATGCGCAGCAGCGCCTACACCAAGGACAGCCTGAAGGACGCCATCGAAGGGGTGTGCGGCGTCCGGTACGCCATCGGGCCCTACGCCGGCCCCCCGCCGTCCGCCCAGGCGGCCCCGGAGGAAAATCCCCTGGAGGACCTGCTGCGCCGGGCGGAGGAGGCGGGCGTCAATGTGGAACTGGAATAGACGCGTCAGACCATCACATAAAGGAGTAGTGACATGAAAGCAAGACTGCCCCAGGGGGTGAGCGCAGGCCCCTCCAATATGAACCAGATGATTAAGCAGGCCCAAAAGATGCAGGAGGATATGGCCCGGGTCCAGGACGAGCTGGACGCAAGGGAGTACGCGGGCACCTCCGGCGGCGGCATGGTGGAGGTGGCCATGACCGGTAAAAAGGAAGTGGTCCGCGTCACCCTGAAGCCCGAGGTGGTGGACCCCGACGACATCGAAATGCTGGAGGACCTGGTGGCGGCCGCGGTCAATGACGCCCTGCGCGCCGTGGAGGAGGACGCCCGGCAGAGCCTTGGCGCCGTCACCGGCGGCATGGGCGCCCCCGGTATGTTTTAACGCCTTCGCCTGACAAGGGGCGGCCTCCCCGCGGGGAGACCTGCCAAGCATAAGAAAAAGGAGGCGCAGGCCATGGACGGTGCGCTGCCGCTGGTAAAGCTTATCGAACAGTTTGCACGGCTGCCGGGGGTGGGGCGCAAAACCGCCCAGCGGTTTGCCTTTTACATCCTGGATATGCCGGAGGAAAAGGCCCGGGAATTTGCCCAGACCATCCTGACGGCCCGGGAGAACATCCACCGGTGCCCGGTGTGCGGCAACCTGACCGACGGGGAAAAGTGCCCCATCTGCATGGCCAAGGGGCGGGATACCTCCACCGTCTGCGTGGTGGAGACCCCCCAGGACGTCATGGCCTTTGAGCGCACCAAGGAGTACGACGGGGTGTACCACGTGCTCCACGGGCTTATTTCGCCCATGGACAACATTGGGCCGGAGCAGCTGACCGTCAAGGAGCTGCTGGCCCGGGTGGGCGCCGGCGGCATCCGGGAGGTCATTATGGCCACCAACCCCACCGTGGAGGGGGAGGCCACCGCCATGTACATCGCCCGTCTTCTAAAACCCCTGGGGGTCAAGGTAAGCCGGCTGGCTTACGGCATCCCCGTGGGCGGCAACCTGGAGTATGCCGACGAGGTGACCCTGTACCGGGCCCTGGAGGGGCGGAGCGAACTTTAAACGGAGGCGTCTGCCATGGATAAAAAACTGGGCGAGGCCGTAAAGGCCGGAAAGTTTGCCATTGTGGGGGTGGCCAACACCCTCATCGACTACGGCATGTTCACCCTGCTCACCCGGTTTGGCGGGGTGCAGGTGTACCTGGCCAACGTCATCGGCTATGCCTGCGGGATGCTTAACAGCTATGTGTTCAACCGCGCCTGGACCTTTAAAGCGCAGGACAAGTTTTTTTCCCCGGCCCTGGTCAAATTTATTGTCCTGAATCTATGTATGCTGGGGCTGTCCACCGGCCTTTTGTACCTCTTTTATGACCTGGCCGGCCTGCCGGAGCTGGTCGCCAAGGCGGGTGCCACCGTCGTCACCCTGGCGGTCAATTTCGTCTGCAACCGCCTGTGGGTGTTTAAAGGGCAGAAAAGCTGACAAAATATGGCCTTGACAGGCTCCGGCCCGCCCGATATAATAAAAAGTCCCAAGGGAGCGCCGCGGAAAAGGAGGGGGAGGAGATGCCGGAGGGGACAAAGCAGATCACCTATAACCGCCAGGCCCGGCACGAATACATGGTGCTGGAGACCCTGGAGGCCGGCATCGAGCTGTTTGGCACCGAGGTAAAAAGCCTGCGGGCGGGCTCCGTCAACCTCAAGGACGCCTGGTGCGAATTCAAGGACGGCGAACTGTTTGTCCGGCAGATGCACATCAGCCCCTACGACCACGGCAACATTTTCAATCGCGATCCCCTGCGGCCCCGAAAGCTGCTGCTGCACAGGCGGGAGCTGACGCGGCTGTTTGGGCAGGTCAAGCAGCAGGGCCTGACCCTTGTCCCCCTTCAGCTTTACTTTAAGGGCAGCCGCGTAAAGATGGAGATAGGGCTGTGCAGGGGCAAAAAGCTGTATGACAAGCGGGCCGACGCCGCCAGGCGCGACGCCGACCGGGACATTGACCGGGCCCTGAAGGCCCGGAGATAAACAGGGGGCCGCAACGGTTTCGACGGGGATTCAGAAGCATGGTAAGCGGGTAGAGGCGCTCGACCTCTATAAAACGGGTAACCTTAAAAAGTAAACGACAACAATACTGTTGCTTACGCGGCTTAATTAAGCCGCCGTCCGCCCGGGGAGCGCCACGGCCCCGGAACGGGCGTCGATTAGTGGCCAACGTGCCGGGGGAACGCCTCGGACCCTGGCACGCACAAGAGGCTACCGAAGCCCGGAGTCTGCCGACTGACGCCGGGCCGGGGGAATCCTAAAAACTCGGCTGCACCCGGAGAACGCCATGTGGAAGGATTTTCGGACGCGAGTTCAACTCTCGCCGGCTCCACCAGAAGATTAGGTCAAAATAGATGCAGGGCTGAAAAAGCCAGTGTTTATGCGGC
>CALGIL010000119.1 GCA_937914895.1 uncultured Angelakisella sp. | reverse complement strand
GTGGCAAGACTCAGAATCCCGATGGGAATGACGGCCAAGGCCCCGGCGAGGGCACCCCAAACCCCGGAGAGGGGAGCGGTACCCAGAACCCCGGCCAGGGCACCCCAAACCCCGGAGAGGGGAACGGGGCCCAGAACCCCGGCGAGGGCACCCCAAACCCCGGAGAGGGAGGCGGTACCCAGAACCCCGGCCAGGGCGCCGAAAACCCCGGAGAGGGGAAGGAAACCGAAGGCCCCGCCGTGGATCAAGGCGGAGCTCCCGCCGGCCAGGCCGGGCAGTCCCCCGTGGGCAGCCCCGCCCCTGTCGTGCAGATTACCTTTGTGGACCCCCAAGGGGAAGGGGAGCCTGAGGTGATTGACGTAGACGATGAGGGCAAGCTGGTCAGCCGGCCCACCAATCCCACGCCCCCCGAAGGCATGGTCTTTTTGGGCTGGTTTTTGGAGGAGGAAGAAGAGGAGACAGCGGAGCCCCAGGCGGGTCTGCTTTCCCTGGACGGCAGCGACGGCGAAGCCGCTGACGAACCCGCCGCCGAGCCGGTTGAGCTGAACGGTGTTTTTGACGCGTCCGTGACGCTTGTCGCCCGGTATGCCTTGGCTGATGCCCAAACGCACACCGTAACCTTTATGGTGGGCGACACGGTGTACCATACCGCAGATAATGTGGCCGACGGCCAGCCCGTGGCCGAGCCCGGCATCCCCACTCCCCCCGCGGGTTCCGGCTCCTTTAAGGGTTGGTACCTGGGCGACGCACTCTATGATTTTGACAGCCCTGTCACCGGAGATATTACCTTGACAGCCGCCTTTAACGATTACTTTACGGTCAGCTTTATGGACGCCGCCGACGGCACGGTCATCGATAACGAGCGGGTGTCCATAAATGGCACGGTGAAAACGCACGATACGGTTGCCAAAGATCTTACCGCACCCGCCGGCCAGGTCTTTGTCCACTGGTCCTTGGAAGAAGACGGGGTAAATGCCTTTAACTTCAGCACGCCCATCACAAGGGACACTGTCCTGGTGCCGGTGTTTGCGAAGATGCACATGGTTGACTTTGTCACCTATGGCACCCCTGTCGCGCCCCAGATGGTTGTCGAGGGCCAGAAGGCAACGCCGCCAACCCCTCCCACCCGGGAAGGCTTTACCTTTAAGCGCTGGTCCGCGACCGATGGCGGTACCACCGCGTTCGACTTTAATACCGCCATCACCGGGCCCACCACCCTGTACGCCGTTTGGGATGGCAAAACTGTCAATTACAGCATTGCCTACTACTGGGAGAAACCCAACCTTGTGGGCGACCCCGGCACGGATGTCAACAACTATATCTTCCACCACATCAAAACCGGGCTGACGGCCAAGGCCGGCACCGTGTTTTCCTCCAAGGAGGGCAAGCTGCCCAGCCTGGAGACAGTCAAATATGCCGAATTCAGCCACAGCAACACGGTAACCGTGGCCGGCAACGGCTCCACTGTCCTTAACGTGTACTTTAAGCGCATTACCTACACTTGGGTGTTTGACCTTGACCCCAGCAGCGGTTATACTGCCACCATGCAATTTAAAGCGGGGCAGGGGCCCAACACCACCGTCTACCAGCAGGGCGGCGGGGTCGATAATAAGTATACGATGCAGGCCAAGTATGAGCAGGATATAACAAAGCTTTGGTCCAGCAGCTTAAACGCAGTCTTTACCCACAAAAAAGGCAGTACCAGCCATGGGTTTATAGGATGGAAACCCAGTGGCATGGGGACAACGGCTACCCTTGTCAGCCATCGCCCTGTTGTCACTGAGAACATGATTCCCACCAGTACCGACAAGACTGCCACCCTTAAAGCCATTTGGAGCGGGGATGCCGTTGAAGAACGGGTATTCTACTGGTTTGAAGAGCTGCCTGGCCAAACCGGTGAGAAAATTACAAAAGGCGATGGCATTACCTATGTGAAGAACGCGGAGTATTCCCAGACCTTCATCAATGATGAGGACGATTCCCTGGATGCAAAAGAAATTAACGGTATGTAGCACAAATCGGGGTATGACTCGCGTGGGTGGGAATACCCTTCCACAGGCAAAATATACACCTACCACTTCTTCTACACCCGCAAGACGTATAAACTTTCTTTTGATACCGATGGCGGCACTCCCAAACCGGCTGAAAAAACAGTTAAATTTGAAATGCCGCTGAAGGGCTATAAACCCGCAAACCCCGCCAAAGCGGATTGGACGTTTAAGGGCTGGGCGCTGGACGCCGAAGGCTACAAGCCTTTCGACTTTGATGCCGCCGACCCGGCGCCCATCATGCCCAACAACGACCTCAAGCTGTTTGCCCAGTGGGAAAACACCAAGTTTAAGGGCTCCTTCTATGATTACGAAACGGACCCCGCCACGGTTTACGAGGGCGGCGCCGACAAGGACGGCTACCTTCTGGACCCCGGCATCTACCAGGTGAACCAGACCTATGGCGACAAGGGCGTGTTCCTGGGCTGGAACTGGCGCCCCGCCGGGGATGGCGGCTATCTGGCCCCCTACAACTTTGGCGCCTACAAGCTGACCGGCAATGTCAAGCTGTACGCCAGATGGCAGACCAAGGACTTTAAGGTCGAGTACCGAAATGACAGCGGCACCGGCGACGCCCCGACGGACACTAAGCTTTACGACGCCAATGTGTACGCCGTGGTACAGGACAAAGCCGGTACGATGCAAGGACCCGGCAACACCGTGTTTGCCGGTTGGCTTAAGTCTGACGAAAGCAGGCCCTACTACCCCGGCAATGTGGTTAAAATGCTGGGCAACGTCCTTTTCCAGGCCCGCTGGCTCAATTCGGCCCAGGCGGTTACCCTGACCCTCCATGCAAATGGCGGCGCGGGCGGTCCTGAGGTTTGGACGGTGGCCCAGAATGAAACCGTCACCCTGCCCGGCGAAAGCTTCTTTATCCGCAGCGGCTACAAGCTGATTGGCTGGTCCAATACCTCCGGCGATGGCGCGGCAGTGGACTACGCCCTGGGTGGGGACTGCGCTATGGGCACGGTCAACAAAACCCTGTACGCCGTGTGGGAGCAAACCACTGTGACCGTCACCTTTGCGGCGGGGGCCAACGGCTCCTTTGGCACCGCGGGGGCGGAGGTTTCCTTCCCCAACATCACACCCGGCACCTCTTGGGGCAGCGGCTTTGCCGTTCCCACTCCCGTGCCGGCCGGCGGCTATTACTTTGCGGGCTGGGATAAGACTTTTCCCGCCACAGTCACCGAAAGCGCCACCTACACCGCCAGCTTCGAACCGCTTCGCGGTACCGTGACCGTGACGGCCAAAAGTGCGTCCCACATCTACGACGGCACCGAGAAAACCGTCAGCGGCTTTGACACTGCGGATCTGCCCGACGGCTATACCGTCGATGCGGCGGCATCCGGCAGCGGCACCAACGCGGACAGCTACACCGTCGCCTTTACCTCCGCTCCGGTGATTCGGGACGGAAGCGACAGCGATGTCACCTATCAGTTTACCGTTATCACAAACCCCGGCACGCTGACCATCAACCCCCGGCCCGTTGTCATTGTGCCGGCGGCGGCCAGTAAGGCCTTTGGCGAGCCCGACCCCACCGCCCTTGACTACACCATCGAACCCGGCGCAGCCATTGAGGGCCAGTCCGCGCTGGTGGGCGGAACCACCAAAGAGCAATTTGCAGCCGTCATCAAGCGCAGCTCGACGGATGAAAGTGTGGGCGAAAAGAAGAATGACCTGTTTGTGTACTCCCACACCACCCCCGCCAATTACAGCGTCACCACGGGGACGGCAGACTTTACCATCACCCAGGGCGTGGCCGAAGCCCTGGTAGTAACCGGCATCAAAAAGTACTATGACGGCCAGTCCGCGCAGATTACGGTAACGGGCAGCCAGCCCGGCGACACGCTGAAAATCAGCTTTAACCGGGGCCTTACCTGGAAATCTTTCGAGGCAAACAGCACCTTTAAAAACGCCATCAACGAAACGGCGTGGGTCAGGGCCACCAACCCCAACTACGCCGCCCGCACGGTAAAAGATGTTTCCGTGCAGATTCTTCCCCGGCCCATCGTCATCACCGCCGGCAATGCCACCAAAATCTACGGCGACGACAATCCCGCCATTTCCAGCCTTACACCCCTCAAGGTGGAATTGGGCACGCCGAGGTCCGGCTACCAGCTGAGCGGCGCCCCCATCATCGGCAGCGAGGTCACCTATGGCCAGGCCATTTTGGGCATCGTCAGGATCACGCCCGCGGGCGGCCCCTACAAAGACGCCATTCGGGTATACTACGTGGACAAAACATGGGGCAACTACGATGTAAAGGTCGTCCATGGCAGCATGACCGTCACCAAGCGCGACCTGACCATTACAGTCAAGGGTATCAGCAAGACCTATGGCGACCCTGACCCCAAGTTCAAAGTCAGTGAACGGATTGCGTACTCGGAGAAACCCCTGAACACTCTTTTGGGGAGGCCCCAGGTGGAGGTTACCAAGGTTTCCCGTGCGGAGCAAGGGGAAGATGTGGGCGACTACCTGCTGAAGATCGCCCTTGAGACCCGCGGCAGCAACTACAATGTTACGATTGT
>CALGIL010000118.1 GCA_937914895.1 uncultured Angelakisella sp. | reverse complement strand
ACCTTGCCGATGGGGCAGTGGATGATGTTGGTCTTGTCCAGGCGGTACTCAATCTTACCGGCCTTGGCCTCGGTGACCGCGCGGCCCGCGTCGGGGGTGACGGTGCCGGCCTTGGGGTTGGGCATCAGGCCGCGGGGGCCCAGGACCTTACCCAGACGCCCCACAATGCCCATCATGTCGGGGGTGGCAATCACCACGTCAAAGTCCATCCAGTTTTCCTTCTGGATCTTCTCCATATACTCCTCGGCGCCCACATACTCGGCGCCGGCGGCCTCGGCGGCCTTGGCGGCGTCGCCCCGGGCAAACACCATCACCCGGACCTTTTTGCCGGTGCCGTTGGGCAGCACCACGGCGCCGCGGACCTGCTGGTCGGCGTGGCGGGAATCGACGCCCAGGCGGACGTGGACCTCCACGGTCTCGTCAAACTTGGCCTTGCCGGTTTTGGCGGCAAGGTCGATGGCCTCGCTGATATCATACAGAGCCGCGTTGTCGATGAGCTTGCGGCTTTCGTTATATTTCTTACCGTGTTTCATAAATCTTCATTCTCCTTCTACCTAGTGGTATATAGCGGATCGTTTCCTCCCACTGGGAGAACCTTCCTTACTCGTCCGCGACGACGACGCCCATGCTGCGGCAGGTGCCGGCAATCATGCTGATGGCGGTGTCGATGTTGGCGGCGTTCAGGTCCACCATCTTGGTCTCGGCAATCTTCCGCAGCTGCTCGCGGGTGATGGTGCCGACCTTGGTGGTGTTGGGCGCGCCGGAGGCCGACTCCAGATTGAGGGCCTTTTTGATAAGGACGGCGGCCGGAGGAGATTTGGTGATGAAGGTAAAGCTGCGGTCGGCGTACACCGTAATGACCACGGGGATGATAAGCCCCACGTCGTTTTTGGTGCGCTCGTTAAATTCCTTGGTAAAGGCCATGATGTTGACGCCGTGCTGGCCCAGGGCCGGGCCCACGGGGGGTGCCGGCGTCGCCTTGCCGGCGGGGATTTGCAGCTTGATATAACCGATTACTTTTTGAGCCATGAATAAAGCACCTCCATATAGTGGTCAGTGTAGCGGAAGCAGCCGTCTGGCGGCCGTTCCTCCCACGGATGGGCGTGTCCGGGCTGCTCTTGTCCCGGGGCCCTTGTTTGGCTGCGTGTATGCTGCCGGCGGTGTCAGGCCAGGGGCTGCACCTGGGCCAGGTCCAGCTCCACCGGAACCTCCTTGCCCATCATGGAGACGGTGACCCGGACAATCTGCTTGTCCATGTCTATCTCGTCCACCGTGCCGATGAAGCCCTCCATATAGCCGCCCGAGACCATGACGCTGTCCCCCACCTTGTAGCTGACCTCCACCTCGCGGGTTTCCACCCCAAAGCGGGCCACCTCTTCCTCGGTGAGGGGAATGGGCTTGGAGCCCGGACCCACAAACCCCGTGACGCCGCGAATGTTGCGCACCACGTACCAGCTGTCGTCGGTCATAATCATCTTGACCAAAACGTAGCTGGGAAAGAGCTTGCGTTCCACTTCTTTTTTCTGGTTGTCCTTGACCTCCACCACCATTTCGGTGGGGATTTTTACCTCGTGGATGAGGTCGTGAAGCTGGCGGTTTTCCACCGCGTTGGTAATGGAATCGGCCACCTTGTTTTCGTACCCCGAATAAGTGTGGACCACATACCATCTTGCCTCGTCAGCCATTGCGCATCTCCTTCCCGCTGCATGGGCAGTCTGCCGTCCCTGTTTAGTAGGTCCGCAGCACCAGGCGCACGATCAGGGAAAGAATAGCGTCCAGGCCGCCCACAAAGACCGCGCAGACGGCCACAAACGCGATGACGATAAGCGTATTGTTGACAATCTGTTTTTTGTTGGGCCAGACTACTTTTTTCAGCTCGCCCCGCATGTCCCGGAAGGAACGGCCAATCCTGGCAAAAAAACCGGGTTTCTTTTCGCTTTCAGCCATGGTTGCGCTCCTTTCCTATTTGGTTTCCTTGTGCAGGGTATGCTTGCGGCAGAAGCGGCAGTACTTGTTCATCTCCAGCCGGTCGGGGTCGTTCTTTTTGTTCTTCATGGTGTTGTAGTTGCGCTGCTTGCATTCGCTGCAGGCCAGGGTGATTTTTACCCGCATATCGGCACCTCCTGATTTGGATTTGTTTGCCTCCCTCTTGTCTGTGAAGGGACGTCTTTCCTCTGCCAGGCTTCGCGCGGTTTTTCGCACAAAAAAAGAACCCTTCCGAGAGGTAAAATAACTATACCATAATAAAAGCCGCAAAGTCAAGATAGTTGCTGAAAATAGGAACTAGAAAACAGCAGAACGGGCAGGGGCGTAAAACTTGTGTTTATCCCCCCTGCCCATAAGGCGGTTTAAAAGTTTTGGCCCCGCTTTTTTAAAAGCGGGTGGGGTGCGGGGCAAGGCCCCGCTAATCCTCGTAGGTCTTCAAAATCCCCTCGGCCACCGCCCGGCGGGTGGTGCGCAGGTCCATGGCCTGCTTTTCCATATACCGGTGGGCCTCCTGCTCGCTCATGCCCAGGTAGGAGATCAAAATGCACTTGGCCCGGTCCACAACGCGGATGTCCTCGATTTTCTGGGTCAGCCGGCTGTTTTCGGCCCGCAGCCGCAAAAGCCTGCTTTGGGCCGCCCCCGCCAGCTTCAGCGCCGACCAAAAGACGGCCCGGTTGACGGGCTTTGCCACGGTCAGGACGCCGTCGCCTTCGCAGACGGAGGAGACCTCCTCAAAAACCTCGCTTCGCACCACCAGGATGACCTGGCCCACCCCGCCCCCGGCAATCTGCCGCGCCAGGGCCTCCCCCGGCTCGTCGGGCAGGGGGGCGTTGATGATAACCAGGTCAAAATCCTGCTCCAGCAGCAGGCGGCGGGCCTCCCCGCAGGACGGCAGGGTGGCAATCTGGCCGCAGGAGGCGGCGCTTAGCATCTGGGTAAAAAACGCGATGCTTTTTTCCGTGCTGGATACAATCAGCGCGCTGTCCATCCCATCACCGCCTTTTTTCCAGGACTTGGGGGCTGTCAGATCCGGCCGAAGTACCGCTCCCCGTAAAACGCGTCCTTATTTTGGGCGGCCTGAAAGGCGGCCGCCTCCGCCTCCTTTTCCCGCAGGTACCGGTCCAGCAGCTCCGGCCCCACCACGTCCCGGACAAAGGCGCTGTTTTTTGCAAGACGGACGGCCTGGTCCAGGCTGCCGGGCAGGGGGGTCAGGGCTTTTGTCACAGCCTGGGGGGCCGTGTATAAATCCACGTCGGTGGCCGGGGGCAGCTCCAGCCCCCGCCGGACGCCGTCCAGCCCCGCAGAGAGAATGAGGGCAAAGGCCAGGTAGGGGTTCAGGGACGGGTCGGGGGAGCGCAGCTCCATGCGGACCTTTTCGCCAAAGGCCGCGGGAATACGCACCAGCTGGGAGCGGTTTTGGTGGGACCAGGACACATACCGGGGCGCCTCAAAGCTGCCAAGACGGTCGTAGGAGTTGGCGATGGGGTTTAAAAACAGGGTGATTTCGGGCACCCGGGACAAAATACCCGCCAAAAAGCTCCGGGCGGCCCCGCCCCCCGGGTCGGTCAGGCCCCCAAAGAGGTTGCGCCCGTTTTGGTGGAGAGATAAATTGACGTGCATGCCGCTGCCGGGGGCGTCGGGGATGGGCTTTGGCATAAAGGAGGCAAACAGGCCGCCCCGGGCGGCAATGGCCTTTACCACCGACTGAAAGGACAGCAGATGGTCGGCGCAGGACAAAGGGTCGCCAAAGCGGAAGTCGATTTCGTTCTGCCCCGGGCCCTGCTCGTGGTGGGACGCCTCGGGGGCAATGCCCATCTCCTCCAGGCACAGGCAGATCTCCCGCCGCACGTTTTCGCCCCTGTCCAGGGGGGCGATGTCCAGGTAGCCCCCCCGGTCGAAGGGGGTGTGGGTGGGCTCGCCGTTTTCGTCGGTTTTAAACAGGTAAAATTCGCACTCCGCCCCCACGCTGCAGACATACCCCAGCTCCCCGCACCGGCGGACGGCCTGCCGCAGCACCTGCCGGCTGTCGCCGGAAAAGGTGCTGCCGTCGGGGTTTTTAATGTCGCAGTAAAACCGCACCACCCGCCCCGGGCCGGGGCGCCAGGGCAGCACCGTCAGGGTGGCGGGGTCGGGGCAGAGGAACAGGTCGGACTTTTCGGTATCCCGAAAGCCCCGGATGGCGTGGGCGTCAAAGGAGACGCCGTCCCCAAAGGCGGCGGGCAGCTGGTCCGGCAAAATGGAGATGTTTTTTTGCATCCCAAACAGGTCGCAGAACCCAAGGCGGACAAACTGCACGTCATTTTCCTTCATAAACGTGAGCACCTCGCTGGCCGTGTCGTTCATTTGGCTCACCTCCAAACAAATTGTACCCCATTTTGTGGGCAAAAGGGAAGTCCCCCGGGCTAATTTGCCACATAAAGCTGCTTGTAGGGGTTTTTGGTGTTGGGCCGCAGCACGGTATAGGGGCTGCCCAGCAGCAGGGCGGCGTCCGTTCCAAAACACCGGGCAAAGGTTTGCAGCCAGGGTTCGATTTCGGCAAGGTCCTCCGCCCCGGCGGCGGAGGCGGTCACCTGGTCCGGCAGACCCGCCGGCGGCCGGTCTGTGCGGAGAAAAATTTTGCCCCCGTGCATGCCGGCGCCGATAAAGTCCCCCGCCGGCGGGCCCGCGATGCCCAGGCCCAGCACCACAAGGACGCCCCCCGCCAGGTATTCCCCTAAAAAGCTGCCCACCCGGCCCCCCACCACAATGACCGGCTTTTGGTCCCCGTACTCCTTCATATGGATGCCGGTGCGGTACCCGGCGCTGTCCCGCACATAAATGGACCCGCCGCGCATGGCATAGCCCAGGGCGTCCCCCGCGCCGCCGTGGATGATAATCTGGCCGCCGTTCATGGTGTCCCCCACGGCGTCCTGGGCGTTGCCGTACACCCGGATGGACGCGCCGTCCAGGTAGGCCCCCAGGGCGTTGCCCGGCGTGCCGTAAAGGGTGATGGCCTTCTCCCCCAGGCCCGCGCCGATAAACCGCTGGCCGCAGCAGTCCCGGACGCAGACCTCCGCCCCGGCGGCCCGGATTTTTTCGTTAAGGCGCTGAAAATCCAGCGCCTGGGCCGAAAGTGTGGTATTGCTCATATTGGTCCCCCAGTCTGACCGCCCCGCGCCGTGCCGGAAAAGCCGTGGGGCCCCCGGTGCGGCGCAAAGCGGGCGAAGTGTTAAATGGTTCCGGCCCCCTATTCCCCCGCGTGCTTGACGCCCAGGACGGCCAGCTCCTTTTCATTCAGACCCACCCCCCGGAGCATGAGCCGGTTGCCCCGCAGGCTTTCGATGGAATGGATGCCCATGCCGCCCATCATCTCCTGAATCTCGTGCTGCCAGGCGGTGAGCAGGTTGACCAGGCGCTGACAGCCGACGTCGGGGTCCAGCCGCTGTGTCAGCCGGGGGTCCTGGGTGGCAATGCCCCAGTTGCAGCGGCCGGTGTGGCAGCTTTGGCACAGGTGGCAGCCCAGGGCCAGCAGCGCGGCGGTGCCGATGTAGACGCAGTCCGCCCCCAGGGCCACGGCCTTGACCACGTCGGCGCTGGACCGGATGCCTCCCCCCGCAATCAGGGACACCCGGTCCCGCAGGCCCTCGTCCCGCAGGCGCTGGTCCACGCTTGCCAGGGCAAGCTCGATGGGAATGCCCACGTGGTCCCGGATGCGGGTGGGCGCGGCCCCCGTGCCCCCGCGGAACCCGTCGATGGCGATGATGTCGGCGCCGCTGCGGGCAATGCCGCTGGCAATGGCGGACACGTTGTGCACCGCGGCAATTTTGACAATGACCGGCTTTTGGTACTGGGTGGCCTCCTTTAAGGAGTAGACCAGCTGACGCAGGTCCTCGATGGAGTAGATGTCGTGGTGGGGCGCGGGAGAGATGGCGTCGCTGCCCTGGGGGATCATCCGGGTGCGGGAGACGTCCCCCACAATTTTTGCCCCCGGCAGGTGCCCGCCGATGCCCGGCTTTGCCCCCTGGCCCATTTTAATTTCAATGGCCGCCCCGGCCCGCAGGTAGTCCGGGTGTACCCCAAAGCGCCCCGACGCCACCTGAACGATGGTGTTTTCGCCGTAGGGGTAAAGGTCTTCGTGGAGGCCGCCTTCGCCGGTGTTGTAAAAGATGCCCAGGGTCCGGGCTGCCCGGGCCAGGCTTTGGTGGGCGTTGTAGCTGATAGAGCCGTAGCTCATGCCCGCAAACAGAATGGGCATGGCAAGGGTGAGGTGGGGCCCCAGGTCGTCTGCCAGCCGGCCGTCGGCGCCCCGCCGGACGGTTTGGGGCCTGGCGCCCAAAAAGACCCGGGTCTCCATGGGCTCCCGCAGGGGGTCGATGGAGGGGTTGGTCACCTGGGAGGCGTTAAGGAGCAGCTTATCAAAGTAGACGGGGTAATCCGCCGGGCTGCCCATGCTGGACAGCAGCACCCCGCCGCTGTCGGCCTGGCGGTAAAGCTCGTCGATGGCCCGGCCGCTCCAGCTGGCATTTTCTTTATAGGTATGCCCGCTGGGCACCACCTTAAGCGCCCGGGTGGGGCACAGGGCCACACAGCGGTGGCAGTTGACGCACTTTGCGTCGTCGCACACCATACGGCCGTTTTCAAAGGTGTGGGCCCCGTTGGCGCACTGGCGCTCGCACAGGCGGCAGACGGTGCACCGGCCCTCGTTTCGCACCACCTCGTAGGGGGGGTATAAAAAGCGGATGGCCACTACTGCTGACCTCCCTTCAAACGGACGATGACGGGGCAGCCCCCCTGGGGCGCCCACACCGTGTCCAGGTCGGGGGCAATGGCCCGGATGGCCGCCTCCTCGCTGGCAAAGTACACCCTGTCGCCCCGCTCCCCCACCACCATGCTGCGCAGCTTGAGGCGGTCGTTAAGGGCCATAAGGCCCCCCGTAAACCCCACCAAAATGGAAAAGGGGCCGGTGATAAGCTGGGAGGCAAAGACGCTTCGCAGATACCGGGCCGTCCGCTGCTCTTCGGGCTCCATCCCGTCGATGGTCTGCCAAAAGGGGGCGGCCATTACCGACGCCGCCTCCGTCAGGGTCAGCTTCTGCCTGCGGCAGAGGTAGTCGATGATATAGGTGATGACCTCGGTGTCGGTTTGCAGGGTGCATTTGTAGCCGTACATCTCCATGGCCCGGCGATTGGCGTCGTAGGAGGAAATTTCGCCGTTGTGCACCACCGAACAGTCCAGCAGGGCAAAGGGGTGCGCGCCGCCCCACCACCCCGGGGTGTTGGTGGGATAGCGCCCGTGGACGGTAAAGCAGTAGCCCTGGTATTCCTCCAGCCGGTAAAAACGGCCCACGTCCTCGGGAAAGCCCACCGCCTTAAACACCCCCATGTTTTTGCCGCTGGAAAAAACATAGGCGCCGTCTATTTGGGTGTTGATGTGAAAGACGCACCGGACCACAAATTCCTCTTCGTCCAGGCCGCCGGCGGAAAGCCGGGCGGGCAGGGGCAGGACAAAATACCGCCAGATAAGGGGCGCGTCTGTAATTTCCGCCATGGGCCTGGTGGGGATTTCCGACAGGCTGACCAGCTCGAAGCGGTCCTTTAAAAACGCCTCGCAGGCCTGGCGGGCGGACGCCGAGTCGTAAAACAGATGAAAGGCATAGCAGTCCCGGTGCCGGGGATAGATGCCGTAGGCGGCAAAGCCGCCCCCCAGGCCGTTGGAGCGGTCGTGCATCACCGAAATGGACCGGATGGCCTCCTCCCCGCTCACGGCCCCGCCCGACCGGTCAAAAATGCCGGCGATGGCGCATCCGGATGGAATTCTTACCTGGCCTTCTTTCATTTTTAAGCCCTCCCCCAAGGAGATAAAAAGGCGCTCATCACATCACGCGGGGTGCCCACAGCCCAAGGCACGCCCCCGCGTCATCTGATGAACGCCTTTGTTCAACGTGCCCAGTATAGCCTGTTTTGCGCGCCCTGTCAACGGCCCAAAACGCAGGATTGCCCACGGACAACCTGCAAAATCCCCTGTAAATTTTACCGGAGGCCAGAAAACCCCCGCAAAAACGCAGGGCGGCAAAAAAATCTTTCCAAACCCATTGACAAAGGACTTGTCCCGGCGCTATAATACGCAAATAAGCAGCAAAGGCGCTGCGAATCGGGTGATTCGCAGCGCCTTTGCCCTTTTGTTTTTTAACTGGAAAGGGGAGGACTGATGATGAGCAAGCTGTATGTACCCCAGGGGTATCGGCCCAAGCTGTCGGTGTACGAGACCCAGACCGCCATCGGGCAGATTAAAAAGGTGTTTGAGGAGAATTTGTCCCGGGCGCTGAATTTAAAGCGGGTGTCCGCGCCGCTGTTTGTCCAGCCCCAGACCGGGCTAAACGACGACCTGAACGGGGTGGAGCGCCCGGTGGAGTTTGACATTCCGGAGACGGGGACCACCGCCCAGATTGTGCAGTCCCTGGCCAAATGGAAGCGCATGGCGCTGCACCAGTACGGCTTTCCCGTGGGCGAGGGGCTGTATACCGACATGAACGCCGTGCGCCGGGACGAGGAGCTGGATAACCTCCATTCGGTGTACGTGGACCAGTGGGACTGGGAAAAGGTGATTGCCCTGCCGGAACGCACCGAGGAGACCCTGCGGGAGACGGTTAAGAAGATTGTGGGGGCCATCTGCGAGACAAGCAAAAGCATTGCCGCCGCGTACCCGGCGGTAAAAGACACCCTTTCGCCGGAGGTGTCCTTTGTCACCACCCAGGAGCTGGAGGACCTGTACCCCGCCCTGTCCCCCAAGGAGAGGGAGAACGAATACCTGAAGGTCCACAAGACCGCCTTTATCATGAAGATCGGGGATCTGTTAAAATCCGGGAAGAAGCACGACGGCAGGGCCCCGGACTACGACGACTGGCAGCTAAACGGCGACATTGTGTTTTGGAGCGACCTGCTGGGGTGCGCCTTCGAGGTGTCCTCCATGGGCATCCGGGTGGACCCCCAGTCCCTGGACCGGCAGCTGACCAAGGCGGGCTGCGACAACCGCCGGACCCGGCCCTTCCACCGCATGCTGCTGGCGGGGGAACTGCCCCTGACCATGGGCGGCGGCATCGGACAGTCCCGCCTTTCCATGCTGCTGCTGCAAAAGGCCCACATCGGCGAGGTGCAGGTGTCGGTGTGGGATCAGGATACCCTGTCCGGCTGCAAGGCGGCCGGCATACCGCTGCTTTAAGAAAGGGGGCCCGCCATGAAAGACATACCCAATTTGTTTGGCAGCATGGTCTTTAACGACCGGGTGATGCAGGAACGGCTGCCCAGGGACACCTATAAGGCGCTGAAAAAGACCATGGCCCTGGGCACCCACCTGGAGCTGGACGTGGCCAACGTGGTGGCCGCCGCCATGAAGAACTGGGCCGTGGAGCAGGGGGCCACCCACTTTACCCACTGGTTTCAGCCCATGACCGGCGTCACCGCCGAAAAGCACGACAGCTTTATCGCCCCCGCCGCCGGCGGCAGGGTCATCATGGACTTTTCGGGCAAGGAGCTTATCCGCGGGGAGCCGGACGCCTCCAGCTTTCCCTCCGGGGGGCTGCGGGCCACCTTTGAGGCCCGGGGCTACACCATTTGGGACATTACCTCCTACGCCTTTATCAAGGATGGCACCCTGTGCATCCCCTCCGCCTTCTAC
>CALGIL010000117.1 GCA_937914895.1 uncultured Angelakisella sp. | reverse complement strand
CGAAGGGAGGTCTTTTGATGGACGGCGGACAGCTGGATTATTCCCTAAGGCTGCGCCTGGGGCGGGACCCGTTTTTTGGCCCCGGGACGGCGGATTTGATGCGGCGGGTGGACCGGCTGTGCTCCCTGCGCCTGGCCGCCCAGGAGATGGGCATGGCCTACTCCAAGGCCTGGCGCATCCTGAAGGAGGCGGAACGGCGGCTGGGCTTCCGGCTGATGGAACGCAAAGTGGGCGGCCAGGATGGGGGCGGCAGCGTCCTGACCCCCCAGGGCCGGGACTTTCTGCAGCGGTACCTCTCTTTTCAGCGGGAGGCCTACGACATTACGGACCGGCTTTTTGAGCGATATTTTCCCAACTTTACATCCTGGGAGGAATAACCATGAACGAACTGTACAGAAGCATTCGGCAGCAGCTTGCCGATGGCCAAGGGGCGGTGCTGGCCACCGTCGTCGATGGCTCCGGTTCGGCGCCCAGGGGCCCCGGCGCCCAGATGGCGGTATCCGCCCGGGGGTGCCAGGGCACCATTGGCGGCGGCGCCGTGGAGTTTGAGGCCCAAAAGCTGGCGGCGGTACTGCTGGCGGAGGGGCGCTCCGCAGTCCGGGACTACGACCTGTCCGCCGACACGGCGGATGGTCTGGGCATGATCTGCGGCGGCAAAATAACGGTGCTCTTTCAGTACCTGCGGCCCGGCGTGGAAACGGCAGAGCTGCTGGACAGGCTTCTGTCCCTCTGCGCCAGCGGCGCCCCGGCCTGGGTCATCACCGAAATCGAGGAGGATGGCCGCTGGCAGACGGCCCTGGCAGACAGCAGCCGCCAGGTAATGGCCGGGCAGTTCTCCGGCAGCCCGGAGCAGCTGGGCCGCCTGTTAAAGAGCCGCTGCGTGGCGGAGCAGGGTCCTCCCCGCTTTTATGCCCAGCCCCTTACCCAGTGGGGGCGGGTATATATCTTTGGCGGGGGACATATCAGCCAGCAGCTGGTGCCGGTGCTGGACCGGGTGTTCTTCCCCTGCGTAGTGCTGGATTCCCACCCGGACTTTGCCCGGCAGGAGCTGTTTCCCCAGGCCCGGGAGGTGCTGCTGGCCCAGTTTGAGACGGCCTTTGACCGCATTTTGGTGGAGGAGCAGGACTCCATTGTCATCCTGACCCGGGGGCACCGGTACGACTACCAGGTACTGCGTCAGGCCCTGGGCACTCCGGCCCGGTACATTGGGATGATCGGCTCCCGGCAAAAGGTGGACGCCACCTTCGACCGTCTCATCCGGGAGGACGGCGCCACCTATGGACAGCTGCGGCGGGTCTGCGCCCCCATCGGGCTGTCCATCGGGGGCGATACCCCCCAGGAGATTGCCATCAGCATTGCGGCCCAGCTGATCCAGCGGCGCACCGCCTGTGAAAGCCGCTGACCGCACGGCCGCCATTGTGCTGGCGGCGGGCTGCTCCTCCCGCATGGGCACCCCCAAGGCCCTGCTGCCGGTGGGGGAAGAAACCGTTATCCGGCGGGTCATCCGCACCCTTCGCCAGGCGGGCTGCGACCCCGTGGTGGTGGTCACCGGGCATAAGGGCGAAGCCCTGGCCGACCACCTGAGGGGCCAGCCGGTGGCAGTAGCCCACAACCCCGATTACCAGTCCGGGATGTTCTCCTCGGTGCTGGCCGGGGTGGCGGCGTTGGTGCCCTACCGTCCAAGGCAGTTTTTTGTGCTGCCCGTGGACCACCTGTTCGTTTCGTCTCCCCTGCTGGAGGCCCTCCTCCAAAGCCAGCGGGAAAGCGGTACCGCCGTCACCTACCCGATGTTTGGAGGGGCCAAGGGCCATCC
>CALGIL010000116.1 GCA_937914895.1 uncultured Angelakisella sp. | reverse complement strand
GGAGGTGGGTCCGGCCGATTTTAACAAGATCCCCGTACCGCCGTGCCAGGGTCCCCAGTTCCTCCTCCAGCGCCCCCAGGGCGGGCAGCAGCCGCCCCTCCACCGCCAGCACCGCCGCCATGTGCATGGCCGCGGGAAAGACGTCGTTGGAGCTCTGGCCCCTGTTGACGTGGTCGTTGGGATGAATCCGCAGCCCCGGCGCCAGCAGCATGGCCCGGCGGGCCACCACCTCGTTGACGTTCATGTTGGTCTGGGTGCCGCTGCCCGTCTGCCACACCGACAGGGGGAACTGGTCCGCCCACTGCCCGTCCAGAATCTCCTCGCAGGCGGCCGTAATGGCCTGGGCCCGGGCCCCGTCCAGCAGGCCCAGGCCGGCATTGACCCGGGCGGCCGCCCACTTGATGCGGGTCAGCGCCAAAATGATTTCCCGGGGCATGACCTCGGCCCCAATGGCAAAATTCTCCAGGCTCCGCTGGGTTTGGGCCCCCCACAGCTTATCCGCCGGAACGGCCACCTCCCCCATGGAATCCCGCTCCATCCGCATCTTCTCGCCCATGGTCCTTCCTCCCGCTTTTCCGTTGTCCGGCGGCGTCCCGCTCCGCCGGTTTTCTTACCTATCATACAATGGCCGGGGCCGGATGTAAAACACAAACTGCCCGATTTGGCCCGCCCAATTGGTCAGAAAGCCGGCATTGTGCCAAAATTTTTGTGAAAAAACCGACATTCTTTACAATTGCCGGCGGCCATGCTATGCTTTTATACAAGACTGTATGAAAGCAAGACGCCTTGCCGGGCCATGTTCATCACATGGCCCTCCGTTTTGGGGTTCCCGGGGCCGGGTACGGCCGCGGCGTGGGGGCGGCTGCAAAATCTCATTAGAAGCTGGTGAAATTTCTTGGCAAAGCTATTCTGGCGGCTGTTTGACGGCCGCGCGCTGCTCCGGGGGCAGGAACCTACCGGGGAAATTCCCGACAACCGCTCCCTGCTGCGGCAAACCCTGGCCATTGCCTGGCCCTCCACCCTGGAATCCTTCCTTATCGCCCTGGTGGGCATGGTGGACACCATCATGGTGGGGGGGCTGGGGGCCTACGCCATTTCGGCGGTGGGGCTGACCAATCAGCCCAAGCTTTTGGGGATGTGCGTATTTATTTCCCTCAACGTGGCGGTGTCGGCCCTGGTGGCCCGCCGCAAGGGCGAGGACGACCGCGTTGCCGCCAACCGGGTCATGAAGCAGGCCCTGGTCATCACCCTGGTCCTTGCCGTCGTTGTCAGCGCCGTTTTTGTCATTTTTGCAGACCCCATTCTGGATCTGGCGGGCACCAACGAGGACACTCACGCCTCCTCCGTCGCCTATATGCGCATCATTATGGGGGGCCTTGTGTTCAACGTGGTCTCCATGGTCATCAACGCCGCCCAGCGGGGGGTGGGCAACACCAAAATTGCCATGCGCACCAACATTGTCTCCAACCTGGTCAACATCTTCTTCAACTACCTGTTCATCGGCGGCAAGCTTGGCTTCCCCCGGCTGGAGGTGGCGGGCGCCGCCATCGCCACGGTCATTGGCACCGTTTTTGCCTGCGGCATGTCCCTCTACTCGGTGTCCCGCCCGGAAAGCTATTTGTATCTGGGCTTTTCCAAGGGCTTCCATATGGAAAAGAGCATCATGAAGTCCATCGGCTCCCTGGGCTCCAGCACCCTGGTGGAGCAGATTTTTCTGCGCGTCGGCTTTATGGTCAGCGCCATTATTGTGGCAAGGCTGGGCACCACCCCCTTTGCCGCCCACCAAATCGGCATGAACCTCACCTCCCTGGCCTTTGCCCTGGGGGACGGCCTGTCGGTGGCGGCGGTGGCCCTGGTAGGACAGAGCCTGGGCGCCGGCCGCAAGGACCTGGCCCGCATTTACGGCAACCTCTGCCAGCGGGTGGGCCTCCTCTTTGCCGCCATGCTCTCGGTCCTCTTTGCCCTGTTTGGGCGGGAGCTTTTCTCCCTGTTTACCAACGAGACGATCATTTTGGATTACGGCGAAAAAATTACCTCCATCGCCGCCTTCACCGTTTTTCTGCAAATTTCCAACGTCATTTTTTCCGGGTGCCTCCGGGGCGCCGGGGACGTCAAATACGTGGCCATGGTCTCCCTCTTCAGCGTCGCCCTTATCCGGCCCATTTCCAGCTATCTGTTCTGCTACCCCCTGGGCCTGGGTCTGGTGGGCGCCTGGGTCAGCCTGGCCCTGGACCTGTCGGTCCGGGTCGTCCTGGTATTCACCCGGTTTGCCAAGGGCAAGTGGGTAGATATAAAAATATAAGAAATGAAATGTTAGAAAAAGTATCCCGCCCCGGTTAAGGGGCGGGATACTTTTATGTCTGTCCTCTGTTTTCTGACCTCTACCCTCTAAAAAAATCCCACCCCACCTTTACCAGCAGCAGGGCCACGGCGCACACCAGCACCGGACGGATGAAGCGGGCGCCTTTTTTAACCGCCAAGCCGGCGCCCAGGTAGTTGCCCAGAATGCCGCAGACGGCCGCGGGCAGACCCACGGCATACCACACCCGGCCGTCCAGGATGTACACCGCCAGGGCCGCCAGGTTGGAGGTCAGGTTGACCACCTTGGCGGTGCCGGTGGCCGAGGTGAGGGAAAAGTGCAGCAGCCCGGTAAAGGCCAGGGCCAGAAAGGTCCCGGTACCGGGGCCGAAAAATCCGTCGTAGGCGCCAATGACAAATCCAATGGCCAGGGACAGCAGGGTCAGCCTGGGCTCCGGCACCTCCCCGTCCTCCTCCCGGTCGCCAAAGCCGCGGTTGCACAGAAGGAACACCGCCGCCGCGGGCAAAACGGCCATGAGGCAGATCTGCAGCGCCCCCTCGTCCAGCACCGTCACCAGCCCGGCACCCAGCCAGCTGCCGCCCAGGGCCCCCGCCGCGGCGGTCAGGGCCGGCCGCAGCCGGATGTATCCCCCCTTGCGGTACCGCCAGACGGACACCGCGGTGCCGCAGGTGGCGGACAGCTTGTTAGTGCCGTAGGCGGTGTGGATGGGCAGCCCGGCCAGCAGGTAGGCCGGCAGAGAAATCAGTCCCCCGCCCCCCGCCACCGAGTCCACAAATCCGGCCAGGAAGATGAGAGGGCAGAGGATGAGCATGGTTTTCAGGTCCGGCGTCATGGGGTCACACGGCTTCCGTCTATTTTTTCTTTTTGCCCAGCACCAGCATTAAAATCAGCAGGATCAGCGCGGCGGCGCCCACAATCAGGGCCAGGCCCACCACGTTGTTGTCCCCGGTGGCAGGGTTGGGCGACGCCGCCAGGGCGGGCACGCACAAAAGACACAGGGGCGCCAAAGCGGCCAGAAGCTTGTTCATACGGTTCTCCTTTCCGGGGCAAAGCGGCCCTCTTACCACTCTATTATAAGGGTTCCCTTTCAAAATGCAAGCCGTCCGACTTCGACAGGCAAAGGGCATCTTGTTGATAAAGTGTCTGAAAAGCAATGGGTTTATTGCGTCATTTCGCCAAAAAATGCACAAAGTCCTTGACAAGGGGGCCTTTTCCATGCAAAATATAAGAGGTCTTTCGATGCGGGATATTTTTTGCCTGACCAAAGGCGTCTGCCCCGCCGGATCCGGTCCGTACAAAATCGATGGGAGCTGAATCTTTGTGGAGAAAGCGAAAGTCTACTTGACCACCGCGGCAATGCTGCTGATTCCTGTGGCCGCGTATCTGTTTGTGGTCGTCGGCGTTCGGTAATAGCCCAACAACGGATCAACTGACACGAACCCCCGTTCCGAATGAGGAACGGGGGTTCTCTTTGCCCAGAGGGCAGAAATGAGAGGGCAGAGGGCAGAATCGCGCCCGGCGCGAGTTCCCCCTGTTCTCACTTCTGCCCTCTCCCTTCTCTCAGTCTTTATGCCACTTCACTCCCTGGGGGGTGTCCTCCAGGGTGATGCCCCGGGCCTTCAGGTCGTCCCGGATTTTGTCCGCCAGAGCAAAGTTCTTTTCTTTTCTGGCCTGCTGGCGCCGTTCAATCTGCTCCTCGATGTCCGCGTCCAGGGTCTTGGGCCCCCGGTTGTACAAAATGCCCAGCACCTGGGACAGGTCGTCAAAGACCTTTGCGCCGTAGGCAAGGGTCGTCCGGGTGCGGTCCCCGGCGGCGCAGATGTTCAGCTCCCGCACCAGCTCAAACAGGGCGGACAGCCCGTCGGCGGTGTTCAGGTCGTCGTCCATGGCCGCCTCAAACTGGGTGCGCCTGCGGTCGGCCTGGGCCGCAAAGTCCGGGTCCAGGGGTCCCTCCGGGGCGTTTTCCAGGGCAAAATCCAGGTTGTCCCGGCAGGTGTACAGCCGTTCCAGGCTGTTTTTGCACTGGTCGATGACCTCCGGGGTGTAGTTGATGGGCGTGCGGTAGTGGGCCTGGATCATCATCATCTTAATGGGCTCGTACCCGTACTGCTCCGCCACCTCGCGGACGGTAAAAAAGTTCTGCAGGCTTTTGCTCATCTTCTTGCTGTCCACGTTGATAAACCCGTTGTGCATCCAGTACCGGGCATAGGGCTGGTGAGTACAGCACTCGGCCTGGGCAATCTCGTTTTCGTGGTGGGGGAACACCAGGTCCTGGCCGCCGCAGTGGATGTCGATGGAGGCGCCCAGGTGCTTGCGGATCATGGCGGTGCACTCGATGTGCCAGCCGGGGCGGCCGGGGCCCCAGGGGGAGTCCCAGCTGGGCTCCCCGGGCTTGGCGGCCTTCCACAGCACAAAGTCCAGGGGGTCCTCCTTGCCGTCCTCCACGCCGATTCTGGCCCCCGATTCCAGGTCCTCCAGGGGCTGATGGGACAGCTTGCCGTACTCCGCAAACTTCCGCGCCCGAAAATAGACGCTGCCGTCCAGGGGATAGCCGTATCCCCCCTCCACAATCTCCCGCACCAGGGCGATAATCTCGTCCATGGTCTCGGTGGCCTTGGGGTGGACGGTGGCGGGACGGATGCCCAGGCCCTTGGCATCCACCCAGTATTCGTCGATATACCGCTGGGCAATATCCCGATACCCCACGCCCTCCTCGTTTGCCTTCTGGATGATTTTATCGTCGATGTCGGTAAAGTTCTGGACAAAGGTCACGTCGTAGCCCTTATACTCCAGATAGCGGCGCAGGACGTCAAACACCGAAAGGGGCCGGGCGTTGCCGATGTGGATGCGGTTATATACCGTGGGGCCGCAGGCGTACATCTTCACCCTGCCCGGCTCCAGGGGGACAAATTCCTCCTTTTGGCGTGTCATGGTGTTATAAATTTTCATCATCAAACCCTCCCAATTAAAACGCCCCCGCACGGTCCCCGGGGGACTGTGCGAAGGCGCGGTTACGCGCGGTTCCACTTCGATTTGCACTCTTGCGCCCAGCTAACGGCGGGCCCCCGCGCCGGGATACTGCCTTCCCCCGGCGTGCTGGCAGAGGGCACTTCGGGCACTCCTTAGTCCGGCGGCGCTTCCAGCCAGCGGCGCCGCCTCTCTGTGGACCGGATTTTGCCCTACTTCTCTCTGCTCCTTGCGCATTTTTTCTATTGCTATCAATGTACCACAGCCCCGGGGTTTTTGCAAGCTTTTATGGGGGTGTACTTCTCTACTTTACGGGACGGGCCCCGAGCTTTTCTATCGCCTTCGGCGGGGGCTTCCTCCGGGGGTGTTTTGCGCCCT
>CALGIL010000115.1 GCA_937914895.1 uncultured Angelakisella sp. | reverse complement strand
CAAAACGTGTGGTTGGGCATCCTGTGCGGCGCGCTGGTATCGGTGATCATCACCCTGTTTTTGTGCTACGCAGCCTTTGTGCTCAAGGTGGACCTGTACCTTATGTCCATCTCGCTGAACATGGCTCTCTTAGGAGGCACGGTCTTTGTGGTATACCTGGTGACGGGCACCAAGGCCACCACTGCCGGTGTGATCAACAGCCTGGCCCTGGGGGAGTGGCATATTCCCCTCATCGAAAAGATCCCCTTTTTGGGACCGATCATTTCAGGGCAGAACGGATTTACCTACATTGCCATTTTGATGACGGTGGCCGTGTGGTACCTGCTGTTTAAAACCAAGCTGGGCCTGCGGATTCGCGCAGTGGGCCAAAATCCCAAGGCCGCCGAGTCGGTGGGCATCAACCCCCGGCGCATCCAGACCCTGGCCTTTGCCCTGGCGGGCTTTGTGGGCAGCTTTGGCGGCATGTACCTCTCCATGGGCTACCAAAACTTCTTTTTGCGGGACATGACCGCCGGGCGCGGCTTTATCGGCCTTGCGGCCTCCACCATTGCCAATGCCCAGCCCTTTGGCGCCATGGCAATGAGCTTTGTCTTTGGCCTGTCCACTGCCACCACCAACTACCTGAAGCCCTATATTGTAGACCAGTATTTTTTGTCCGCACTGCCCTTTATTATCACCACCGTCATTTATCTTGTGCTGTCCGGCTGGCGAATTAAGCAGGCGGACCGCCTGATGAAGGCAAACCGCGCACGCCTGGCCAGCATAAATGCGCAGGCCCAGGGTGAAACTGCCGACAACACGGCCGAAGACAAAACCGGCAGCCAGTAAACGCCCCATTACAGAGAGGAGGCTTGTTTTGAATAGACAAGATTACAGTAACACCATCGGCCTGCAGGTGGAAAGCCTGTTTGATTTGGTGCAGTTTCAGGTAAACCGCTGCTTTGACGTGGAAAAACTTTGTGCCATGATGTCCCGGGAGGAATACGCGGGGCTTAAACGAATTATTTTGACTGGCTGCGGGGATTCCTACTCCGCGGCCGGGACCATGGCCCCGATGGTGGCGCGATATTCCGGCCTGCCGGTGGCGGTGCCGGACCCCATGGAGTTTACCCGCTTTTATACCGAAGAGGAGGCCTTGGCGGGCTTTTCCGGGGACGAGGTGCTGGTGGTTGCCATCAGCGCCAGTGGCGGCGCGGCCAGGATCGTGGAGATTTTGGAGCATGCAAGAGAGCTGGGGGCCCGGTCCATGCTCATTACCAACAACCCCCAATCCCGGGGCGCCCAGGCCGCCCGGTATGTCTACAACGCCGAGACCCCCGACCTTTGCAACACCCCGGGGCTGCGCTCCTACTTTGCCAGCATGGTGGCCCTTGCGGCCCTGGGCTCCTTTGTGGGCCTTTGCCGGGGGAAGTTACTTGAGAACCAGTGGCAGGAGATCCCTGGGGTTATGGTGGACTATGTCCTGTCCTGCAGGCCCGGCTACGAGGCCATGGACGAGGCGATGTTCCG
>CALGIL010000114.1 GCA_937914895.1 uncultured Angelakisella sp. | reverse complement strand
CGGGGACACCCCCGGGGAGGCGGACTTTTTGGCCCAAAAATGCGCCGACCTGCGGGTGTTTGAGGACGGCGGGGGCAAGATGAACCTGGCCCTGGGGGATGTGGACGGCGCCGTGCTGGTGGTGTCCCAGTTTACCCTGTACGGGGACTGCCGCAAGGGCAACCGCCCCTCCTTTACCGCCGCCGCCCGGCCCGAGACCGCCACCCCGCTGTACGAGCGGTTTGTGGGGCAGCTGCGGGGCCGGGGCCTTCCGGTGCAGACCGGGGAGTTTGGCGCGGCCATGAAGGTGGAGCTCTTAAACGACGGGCCGGTGACCATCCTTATGGACACCGACCAGATGAAGCCGAAAGGATGATGACCATGACTGTGGTAACGGTGGAAGCAAAGCATACCTTTTCCGCCAACTGCTATCTGGCGGCAAGCAGCACGGGGCACTGCGCCGTCATCGACCCCGGCGCCGAGGGGGAGGGCATTATTGCCGTCCTGGAGGACCGGGGCTGGACCCCCGGGATGATCCTGCTGACCCACGGGCATTTTGACCACATCGGGGCCGTCCGCACCCTGCAGGCCCGGTACCCCGGCCTGCAGGTGTATCTCCACAAAAACGACCTGCCCTTTGTCACCGGGGACCCCAACGTCCTCACCCCGGGGATGCTTTTGTCCGCCCAGCGGTCCGGCCGGTCCCGGGAGGATTTTCTGCTGTCCGTGGACCACTTCCTCACCGAGGGCCAGACCATCGCCCTGGACGACCTGACCTTTACCGTCATCGAGACCCCGGGGCACACCCCCGGCTCGGTCTGCTTCGCCTGCGGGGACTGCATGTTTACCGGGGACACCCTGTTCCACCACGACGTGGGGCGCACCGACCTGTACGGGGGCGACGCCGGGGCGCTGTATCAGTCCATCCAAAAGCTGAGCAGGCTGTCCCGTAGCTACCGCATCTATCCCGGCCACGAGGAACCCAGCACCTTTGCCGAGGAGCAGGAGTTCTTTAAGGCCTTTTTGGAGCACCGCGTATGAATGTTCTGGCGTCCCGGCAGGATTTGGACCTGTTCCACTATGAAATGGAGTGCATCATCCGGATGTTCCTCCCGGGGGAACAGGTCCGGTTTTTTGACCAGCAGCCGGAGGAGGAGCCCATCCACATCCGGGTGACAGGGGAGGGGGGCCGCTGCGCCGTCACCCTGGAGACCGGGGATTTTTCCCAATGCCTGGAGGAGGACTGCGGCGGCTCCGATAAAGACCGGGAGCGGGCGGTCTGCCGTCTGCTGTTCCGGCTGCTGCAAAGCCGTACCGGCAAGACCTTTGCCTGGGGCACCCTGACCGGGGTGCGGCCGGTCAAGCTGGTGCGCCGGCTGCGGGAGCAGGGGATGGGGGAGGCCGAAATTGAGGAGCGCCTGGGCCGGGACTATCTGACGTCGCCGGAAAAGGTGCGCCTTTGTCTGAATACCGACCAAAACCAGCGGGACATTCTGGACAGTGCGGCCCCGGGGGACTGCAGCCTGTACGTCTCCATTCCCTTCTGCCCCTCCCGGTGCAGCTACTGTTCCTTTGTGTCCCACTCGGTGGAAAAAAGCCGCGCTCTGGTGCCGGAGTACCTGGAAAAGCTGTACGAGGAGCTGGCCGTCACCGGCGAACTCCTGCGGGAAAAGGGCCTGCGGCTGCGCACCGTCTATGTGGGCGGCGGCACCCCCACCGTTTTGGACGCGGGGCAGCTGCGGGGCCTGATGGACGTCCTTCGGGCCCGGTTTCCCATGGACGCCTGCCAGGAATTTACGGTGGAGGCGGGCCGCCCGGATACCATCGACCGGGAGAAGCTGGAAATTCTGGCCAATGCCGGGGTGGAACGCATCAGCATCAACACCCAAAGCATGAGCAACGCGGTACTGCGGGCCGTTGGCCGCAATCATACAAAGGACCAGTTTTTACGCGCATTTATGACTGCAAAGGAATTTGACTTTACAGTTAATGTGGACCTGATTGCGGGCCTGGAGGGGGAGACGGCGGACTCCTTTTGCACCTCCCTGGACCAGGTTGTCGCCCTGGGGCCCCAAAACATCACCGTCCACACCCTGACCCTTAAGCGCGCGTCCACCCTGTACGGCGAAAAAAATTTACAATTGCCCGGTGACATCCCTGTGGGGGATATGGTAGACTATGCCCATAGAACGCTGGCCGCGGCCGGGTACGCCCCCTACTACTTGTACCGCCAAAAAAACACGGTGGACAGTCTGGAAAACGTGGGCTATGCCAAGGGGGACAGCCGGTGCGCATATAATATTTTTATCATGGACGAAACCCACACCATCCTGTCCGCAGGGGGCGGCGGCGTGTCTAAAATCGTCCGCGGAGAGCAGGACATCCGGCGCATCTTCAACTATAAGTATCCCTATGAGTATGTACAGCGGTTCCCCCAGGTGCTGGCGCGCAAACAGGCCCTGCGGGAGCTGCTGTGACAGTGAGTAAAGGAGGAAAAGGTATGAGCGGCATGGATCAGTGGATGGGAAAGGCGAGGGAAATGGCCAACGCGGCCGGCAAGATGGCCGGGGAGGCCCTGGACGCGTCCAAAACCAAGGTGCAGGAGCTGAAGCTCAGCGGCGACCTGAAGGACGCCTATGCCCGCTTGGGCACGGTGGTGTACGATGCCCGCCGCGGGGGCGTGGACAACGAAAAGCTGGTGGACCTTATTCTGGGGGAAATCGAAACCCTCCGGGAGGAGCTTAAGGCCCTTAATCCACAGCAGGAGGCCGAAAGCCGGGAGCTTTACTGCCCCCAGTGCGGCGCCGCCAACGACCCGGAGGACCTTTTCTGCCCCAAGTGCGGTGCGCCTCTGTCAAAACAGGCCCCTGTGGAATAATAGCCGGTGTGATTCATAAACTGTGGGAGAGGGGATCTCCCACAGTTTGCTGTGTGAGAAAAGAATTCCGGGGGCTTTGTCCGCCCCTTTGGGCGGGCCCAGGCGGCCGGTCCCCGGGATGGCACAGCAGGGTCCCGGGGCATCCATAGGCCATCCGCCGTGGCGCGGGGAGCCGGGTCCGTATTTGCCGACGTAAGGATGTGGTGGGGTGAATCATAAGCGGCAGAACTTTTTGGAGGGCGCCATCGTCCTGACCACCGCGACGCTGGTGGTCAAGGTCATCGGCGCCCTGTTTAAAATTCCCCTGGCCAACATCCTTGGGGGCGTGGGGATGTCCTACTTTGTGTCCGCCTACGACATTTTTACGCCCATTTACTCCCTGACCGTCACGGGGCTGAGCGTGGCGGTGTCCCGGGTGGTGTCCGAGGCCGCCGTCAGCGGGGGCCGGGATACCCTGGGCCATGTGCTGGGGGCCGCCCGGCGCATCTTTTTGTTGCTGGGGGTGCTGGGCAGCCTTTTGCTGGCCCTGTTTGCCCGGGGGTTTTCCTCCCTCATCAACAACCCCGGCTCGGCGGCCGCCATTTACGCCATTGTCCCGGCCATCTTTTTCAGCTGCGTCACCGCGGCCTACCGCGGATACTGCCAGGGGCTTTCCAACATGGTGCCCACCGCCAAAAGTCAGGTGCTGGAGGCAGTGGTCAAGCTGACCGCGGGCACCGCCCTGTCCTTTGGGGTCACCCGGTACCTGCAGCAGACCTTTCTGGCCACCGGGGAGGTGCTGGGCCATGCCGCCGCCACGCCGGCCCAGGCCAACCTGTGGATCTTTCAGTACTCAGCCGCCGCCGCCATTTTGGGGGTCACCCTAAGCACCGCGGCGGGGGCCCTGTACATGCACCTCTACTTTAAGGCAAGCGGGGGCAAAGCCATCCGCCCCACCCAGCGCAGGGACCGGCTGCAGCAGCGGGACATCGGCAGGAGGCTTCTGTCCATTGCCATTCCCATCTCTCTTGCCACCCTGGTGGTCAACCTTACCTCCATCATCGATTTAATGTCGGTGATGAACTGCCTTAAGGGCGCCATCACCCGGGACTCCGCCGCCATTCTTTCCATGTATTCGGGGCTTATCCCCCCCGAGGTGACCCTGGATGTGCTGCCGGAATACCTGTACGGCTCCTATTCGGGCCTTGCCTTTTCTCTCTTTAACCTCATCCCCTCCATCACCGCCGCCCTGGGCATCAGCGCCATTCCGTCGGTGACGGCCTCCTACCTTTCCGGCAGCCGGGAGCGCCTGAACGAGACGGTGGGGTCCATCCTGCGCATCACCCTGATGGTGGCGCTGCCGGCGGGCCTGGGCCTGTCGGTGCTGTCCGGCCCCATCCTCACCCTTTTGTACCCCGCCCGGACCATGGAGGCGGCCATCATCACGCCGGTGCTGCGGGTCATGGGCATCAGCTCCATCCTGGTGGCGGTCACCACCCCCATCAACAGCATCCTGCAGGCCATCGGCCGGGAGCGCCTGCCTCTGCTGGCCCTGTCCATGGGCGCGGTGGTCAAGCTGGGCACCAACTTTTTCCTGGTGTCCCAGCCCCAAATCAACATCCAGGGCGTGCCCTACGGGACCCTGTTCTGCTATGGGCTCATCATCCTCATCTCCTCCGCCGTGCTCATCTTCGGCGCGGGCATCCGCCTGCCGCTGTTTTCCATTTTTGTCAAACCGCTGTTCTGCGCGGGGCTTTGCGCCGCCACGGCCCATTATGCCTATGGGTTCCTTTTTGCCTCCCACGGCAACACCCTGCGGGTCCTTGTCGCCATTGCGGCGGCGGCCCTTGTCTATGTACTGGCCCTTCTGCTGACCGGGACGATTACAAAAGCCGATGCGGAAATGCTGCCCGGCGGCAAAAAGATTGTAAAAACACTTGAAAAGATGCGGTTTATCAGGTAAAATATGGGGCAGAGGGTTTTCCTCGACGCCCCACGGACAGGGAGAAACACATGAAGCGACCGGATTTCCAGATGAAAGAGCACTATACCATCCAGGACCTGCTGACCATTATGGCCGTTTTGAGAAGCGACGACGGCTGCGTGTGGGACAGGGAGCAGGATCACCACTCCATCCGCAACAACCTCATCGAGGAGACTTACGAGGCGGTGGAGGCCATCGACCGGGAGGACCGGGACCTGCTGCTGGAAGAGCTGGGAGACGTGCTGATGCAGGTGGTGTTTCACGCCCAGATGGAAGCCGAGCAGGGGCACTTTACTTTTGACGACGTCTGCGACGGCGTTTGTCAAAAGCTCATCTACCGCCACCCCCATGTCTTTGGGGATGTGACGGTGGAAAATTCTGTGCAGGTGCTGGACAACTGGGACAAGCTGAAGCAGGTGGAAAAGCATCAGGAGACGCTGGCAAGCCGCCTTGGGGGTGTGTCCGCCGCGCTGCCCGGCCTGATGCGCGCCGCCAAGGTGCAAAAGCGTGCCGCGGGGGCCGGCTTCTGCTATGACGACGTCCAGGGTGCCATCCGGGACCTGAAAAGCGAGATTGCGGAGCTGGAAGCGGCCCTGGAAAACCGGGACGCGCCCAACATCGCCGAGGAAGTGGGGGACATTCTGTTTTCCGCCGTCAATGTCTCCCGCATGGCCGGCGCCGACCCCGAGGAGGCCCTGTACCGCTCCACCGATAAATTTGTCGCCCGCGTCAGCGCGGTGGAGGCCCTGGCCATGGAAAACGGCACACCCCTAAGCGCATACACTTCGGACCAGTTGGACAACCTTTGGAGAAGGGTAAAGGAATAAAGAATAATTTGGAGGTTTTTGTATCATGACGAAAGTAGAACTGGTAAGCGCAGTAGCCGAGAAGACCGGCTTGTCCAAAAAGGACAGTGAAAAGGCTGTTTCCGCGGTCTTTGCGTCTGTCACCGAGGCCCTTAAAAAAGGCGAGAAGGTTTCCATGGTGGGGTTTGGCACCTTTGAGGTAAAGGACCGTCCCGAGCGTCCCGGCATCAACCCCCGCACCAAAGAAGCAATCACCATCGCCGCCTCCAAGTCCCCCGTCTTCAAAGCCGGCAAAGCGCTGAAGGATTCTGTGAAATAAGACCCGTTCCTTTTGCCATAAACCAAAAAACCGGTACGCTTGTACCGGTTTTTTGTATAAAGCGAGGTGAAAAGCCCGTGCGGCTGGATAAATATCTCAAGGTGTCGCGGATCATCAAGCGGCGCACCGTGGCCAACGAGGCCTGCGACGCCGGCCGGGTGCTGGTAAACGGCAAGGCGGCCAGGGCCTCCTACGACGTCCAAATAGGGGACGTCATCCTGGTGTCCCTGGGCAGCCGGCCCGTCAAGCTCCGGGTGACCGACCTGCGGGAGGCCGCCACCAAGGACAACGCCTCCCAAAACTACGAAATCATCCCGGAATAAGCCGCCAGCCCCCCGCCCGGAAGTTTGTCCGGGCGGGGGCGTTTTTGTACTACACCGACCCTGCCGCGCATATCTTGTTTTGACAGGTCCGGCGCCATCCAGCGGACGGCGCCGGGGAAAAAAGGACGCACAGGGAGGAAAACAAGGATGGAACCCAAACAAATTGCCATGCCGCATCACATTGTCGTAGAGGACCGAAAAATGGTGACCGTCAGCGGCGTAACCGATGTGGAAAGCTTTGACGAGCAGGCGGTGGTGCTTATGACCGACCAGGGGGAGCTGCTCATTAAGGGCTTTGGGATGCACATCAACAAAATCGACGTGGCCGCGGGGGATCTCTCCCTGGAGGGGGAGATTTACAGCCTTGAATACACCGACAACCAGCCCGCTGGCGGAGGATTCCTGGGCAGGCTGTTCCGCTAGGGCCGGTCCGCCATGGGAATTGTTATGTCACAGCAGGCCGCGGTCTTTTTGGGCGCGCTGCTGCTGGGGGTGGTGCTGGGCTGCCTGTACGATTTCTTCCGCATCACCCGCCTTGCCTTTGTGCTGCCGTCCCTGGTTGTCCTGGTGGAGGACCTTTTGTTTTTCCTTTTTTCCTCCGTCATCCTGTTCAGCTATCTGCTGCGGGTGTCGGACGGGCAGGTGCGGGTTTTTATCCTGCTGGGGGCGGTGCTGGGCTGGGCCGGCTATTATTTCACCCTGGGGCGGGTGGTTATGGCCTTTTCCGGCGCCATCATCCAGTTTGTCAAAAAAGTGATTGGATGGGTCCTGCGCCCGGTGCGGTGGCTGTGGGGCCTTATCACGCAGTTTCGGGCCCGGCTTGCACAAAAAGCCGCGGCCGGCGGCAGAAAGCTGAAAAACGGCTTGAAAAACCGTATGTCCATGATGTATAATGAAAAAAAGCGGAAAAAGCAGCTGCGCGCCCAGCAAAAGGCTCAGGCCGCGGCCCGGGCGGAGGATGGCGAAAGGACGGTGGGCCCCATGGCCAAGACAGCCGCAAAAACAAAACGCAAGAGCTCCATGGACGCAGTCCTTAAGCTGCTGGCCCTTGCGCTGCTGATTCTTCTGGCCGTCTTTTTGGTGCGCACCTCCCTGAGCTTTGCCGAGATGGACCGGGCCCTGGAGGATGTGGACGCGCAGATTGAACAGCAGAAGCTGGTCAACAAGGACATGGAGCTGACCCTTCGGGACAGCGAGACCTACTGGGAGCGCCGGGCCCGAGAGCTGGATTTTGCCTATCCCGGCGAGGACGTCTGGGTATTTGACGGGGCGGACGGCAACTGATCATCATTGAGGAAGGATTAGGTTTAGAGAATGCAGGTTACGGTTGGAGCAATTTTGGACGGCAAGGTCGCCAAGGTGACCAGTTATGGGGCGTTTGTCGATTTGGCGGGGGGCGGCTCGGGGATGATCCATATTTCCGAGGTGGCCAATACATACGTCAAGGACATTGCCAACTACCTTAAGGTGGGCGACGAGGTAAAGGTCAAGGTCATCGGCATCAACCCCGAAAATAAAGTCAGCCTGTCCGTTAAAGAGACTATGGAGCTGGCGCCCGCCCAGGAGGAAGCCCGGCCGGCCCGGCCGCCGCGGCCCCAAAACCGGAGCGCCGCGCCGCGTTCCTACAATAAGCCGGCGGCCATCCCCAGCACGGGGGACAGCTTTGAGGATATGATGAACCGTTATAAAAAATCCAGCGACGACCGCATGAGCGACCTCAAGCGAACCCTGGACACCCGGCGGGGCAGCTATAACCGCCGCTCCAAAGGGCGATAAACGCGGGCAAAAGGGCCGAAGGGATTCGGTCCCTCAGCTTGGCGTAAAAGGCCGAAGCACAGCGGAGGACTTTTACGCCAAGCCGAGCAAAACGGGCAGTATGCCCGTTTTATCGCCTGTGGGCGGACCATCCGGCGCACTGTGTGCGCCTCAACGCGAAAGTGGGGGCTGGCCGCCCCCCTTTCACACTTTTCCCCCGGTGCGTTATCTGGCGTAATCGCTTTTTCGACAGCCTGAAGGGCCGAAGGGATTCGGCCCCTTTCTTTTTAATAACAAAACGGAGGAATCCTATGATCATTCAGGGGGGAACCATTTACACCAGCCTGTCCGGCGTCATCCGGGAGGGCTACATCCGGGTGCGGGGGGACAAGATTACGGAGGTGGCCGGGGGGACCTATACCGGCCCGGAGGAGGTTCTGGACGCCCGGGGCTGCATGGTCACCCCCGGCTTTATTGACGCCCACTGCCACATTGGCATGTGGGAGGAGGGCCTCAGCTTTGAGGGGGACGACGGCAACGAGGAGACGGACCCCAGCACCCCCCACCTGCGGGGCCTGGACGCCGTCAACCCCCTGGACCGGGCCTTTGGCGACGCCCTAAGCTTCGGCGTTACCACGGTGCTGACCGGGCCGGGCAGCGCCAACCCCGTGGCCGGGCAGTTTTTGGCCATGAAGACCCACGGCAGGGTCATCGACCGCATGGCCCTGCGGGCCCCCTGCGCCATGAAGTTTGCCCTGGGCGAAAACCCCAAGACGGTGTACAACGGAAAATCCCAGCAGCCCGCCACCCGCATGGCCATTGCCTCGGTCATCCGGGACCAGCTGGCCAAGGCCCAGCGGTACATGGAGGATTTAGAGCGGGCAAAAACCGACGAGGACGCCGATCTCCCGGACTTTGACAGCAAATGCGAGGCCCTTATCCCCGTCCTGAAAGGGGAGATTAAGGCCCACTTTCACGCCCACCGCGCCGACGACATCTGCACCGCCATCCGCCTGTCCAGGGAGTTTGGGCTGGACGCGGTGATCATCCACGGCACCGAGGGGTACCTGATTGCCGACGTCATTGCCGAAGCCGGCCTGCCGGTGGTCTGCGGCCCCGTCCTGACTACCCGGTCCAAGCCGGAGCTGCGCAATATGGAGCGGTACAACGCCGCCCGGCTGATGGAGGCGGGGGTCCGGGTGTCCATCTGCACCGACGCCCCCGAACTGCCGGTGGAGCTGCTGTCCACCTGCGCCGCCGTCTGCGCCCAGCACGGCATGGAGCTGCCCCAGGCCCTGGAGGCCATTACCATCAACGCGGCCCGGGCGGCGGGCATCCAGGACCGGGTGGGGGCCATTGCGCCGGGGATGGACGCCGACATCCTGGTCTTTGACCAGTCCCCCCTGGGGCTGCTGGTAAAGCCCCGGCATCTGGTGCTGGGGGGACAGCGGCTGTTCTAAGGGGGACAGGCCGTGAATAGACTGGTACTTTTCTGTGAAATTTTATTCCGAAGATTGATTTCGCCCCCATCTGTGGTATCATAATAGTAAGGTTGGCAGGACTTGCCAATCAGCTCCTCAACACAGCAAATAATCGGATAAGGAGTGGAAAATGATGATGCAGATCAGTTATGTGGGCAAGAAAACCACCGTCCGGGATCCCTTTAAGGAGCTGGTGGAAAAGAAGCTGAAAAAGCTGGAGAAATTCTTTGACGACGACCCCCTTGTCACCGTCATTGTGACCAACGACAACGGGGAGGAGACCGTGGAGGTCACCATCAAATCCCGGGGCATGTTCTTCCGGGCGGAAAAAACCAGCGAGGACCGGCAGACCTCCCTGGATATGGTGGCGGATGTGCTCCATGGCCAGATCGTCCGCAACAAGACCCGCCTGCAAAAACGATATAAGGGCGCCGCGGCCCCCTTTGCCGCCCTGCCGGATGAACCCGCCGACGACGAGACCGACGTTTTGGTCAAAACCAAAAAATTCCCGGTGGAGGTCATGGATGTGGAGGAGGCCATTTTGCAGATGAACCTGCTGGGCCATTCCTTCTTTCTGTTCCGGGAAGGGGAGACGGGGGATATTAACGTGGTGTACCGCCGCAGGGACGGCAACTACGGCCTGCTGGAGCCCGTCGTACATTGAGATAGAGCCTGAACGGGGCGGTCCATAACAGGACACGCCAAAGCGGAGAAACAAAAAACCTGGGGGAGGGCGGCTGGCGCCGCCCTCTCTTTTACAGAAAAGCGAGGAAAGCATGAACGAGCTGCGACTGACCTGCCCCTGCGCCTTTGGACTGGAAAGCGTCCTGGCGGGGGAGCTGAAGCGAATGGACGCCCGGAAGATTGCCGCGTCTGACGGCCGGGTGGATTTTTCCGGCGGGCCGGAGATGCTGGCCCGGGCTAACCTGTGGCTGCGCACCGCCGAGCGGGTTCAGATCCTGCTGGGGACCTTTCGGGCCACCTCCTTCACCCAGCTGTTTGACGGGGTGGCCGCCCTGCCCCTGGAGGAATACATCGGCAAAAAGGACGCCTTTCCGGTCAAGGGCTGGTCCCTCAGTTCCCAGCTGCACAGCATCCCGGACTGCCAGTCCATCATCAAAAAGGCGGCGGTCCGGCGGCTGGAGGGGGCCTACGGCATCTCCTGGTTTGAGGAGAGCGGCCCCACCCATCAGCTGCAGTTTTCCATTTTAAAGGACCAGGTGACGGTGATGCTGGACACCTCGGGGCCGGGACTTCATAAGCGGGGCTACCGCCAGATGTCCAATCTGGCCCCCATTAAGGAGACCCTGGCCGCCGGTATTTTGGACCTGGCCCGCATCTTCCCCGACACCCAGCTGTACGACCCCTTCTGCGGCAGCGGCACCTTTCTCATCGAAGCGGCCTACAAGGCGAAAAACGTGGCGCCGGGGCTGTACCGCCGCTTTGCCGCCGAGCGCTGGGACCAGCTTCCCGGAGAGATTTGGCGGCAGGAGCGGGAGCGGGCCCTGTCCCTGGTGCGCACCGGGGAGGAGGTGTCCTTTCGGGGCATGGGCAGCGACCTGAGCCCCGAGGCGGTGGAGCTGAGCCTGTCCAACGCCAAAAAGGCCCAGGTGGGCCAGCTTATAACGGCCTGCGCGGCGGACATCCGGGATTTTAAGGTGCCGGAGGAAAAGGCCATTGTGGTCTGCAATCCCCCCTACGGCGACCGGATGCTGTCGGTGGGGGAGGCCCAGGAATTAAACCGCACCATGGGCCGGGTATTTCAGCCCTCGGACCACGTGGGATACTATATCATCAGCGCCCTGGAGGATTTTGAGGAGCAGTTTGGCCGCAGGGCGGACAAACGCCGCAAGCTGTATAACGGCATGGTCAAATGCCAGCTGTATATGTATTTGCCCCAGAGGCCGAAGGAAAGGAGAGGGTAGGCTATGGAATTTCGCTGGGTATCGCTGCACGTGGGTAATTTGGAACGGAGCCTTGGGTTTTATCACGAGGTGCTGGGACTGCCCATTGGCCGGAGGATTGAGGGGGACCACCGCATCATCTTTTTGGGGCGGGAGGGAGGCCCCATGGTGGAGCTGATTGAGGAGGGGGCCGTCGTCCCCGGCGCGGGCAAGGGCATCTCCTTCGGCTTTGGGGTGCCGGACCTGGAGGGCTTTATGGCCGCCATCCGGGAGCGGACCGACGCCCCCGTTACAGGACCTATTTCGCCCAACCCCCAGACCACCTTTTACTTTGTCACCGACCCCGACGGCTATCAGATCCAGCTGCTGCGGCAGTAAAAGCATCCGCTGAAAAGGCGGGGGCAGAAATCAGAAGCCGGGCGGGCGTATTTCTCCCCCTCGTTTCTGACTTCTGCCCTCTAATTTCTGCCCTCTCTCCGGCACTGCCGCCGGGCAATCAGGGTCCGCAGCAGCTCCCCCTGGGCCGCCTCGTCCCCGGCCATGCGCCGCAGAATCCGGGCCGTCTCCGGGTCCTCCATCTGGCCGGCGGCACGGAGGCAGGCGGAGGTCGATTCCACCTTGCGCCGCAGGTCCTCCAGCAGCATCCGGCAGGGAGCCCGGCCATAATAGACGCTTTGTCCGCTCCACCAGCCGGCGGGGGTGCCGTAGGAAGGGGTGCCGTCCCTAAGGGCGATCAGCGCCCCCAAAATCTCCAAATGGTGCGCCTCCACCTTGGCCATGGCATCCATGGCCCGGGCAAGCTCCGGGTCCACGGGGGCCAGCACGCAGCTTTGGTACAGGTATTGCAGCATGGAGGTCAGCTCCCCCCGGGGACCGGCGTACAGCTCCTGCAGCAGCTGCCGCTGTCTGTCGGGCCGGCCGCGGCCGCCCGTATTTTTGCAGTCCACAATTCCACCTCATTTCGCGGTTCCGTACAAAAAACACCGCCCCTTTCATCCTATGAGGGGGTGTTTTTTCTGTCCAAACCAGAACGAATCGCGCAGGCCTGAATATAGTATGATAGGGGCAGAATGGGGGGATTGTGGTTGGTCATTAAGAAAAATCGCAAAAAAGGACGGTTTTATCGCAGACTGGCATTTTTTTTCCTCCCCGTGGCGGCGGTGATGGTGATGGCGGACGTCCAGCTGCGCCCCATCATTAAGACGGTTATTGCCGCCCACGCAAAAACCTATGCCACGGCGGCGGTCAACGACGCCGTTACCACGGTGCTGGCAGAAAAAAGGCTGCAGTACGAAAACCTGGTGCACCTGACATACAGCGAGGCGGGGGAGGTGTCGGCCCTGACCACCGATATGGTTTCCATGAACCTTTTGCAGTCGGACATCACCGCCCAGCTGGTCCGCTCGGTGGTGGACTTTACCAGCCGGCCGGCGGAGGTGCCCTTAGGCTCCCTCATTGGGGGACAGTTTTTTTCGGGGCGGGGGCCCGCGGTGGAAATCCGCCTGGTGCCCGCCGGCTTTGTGGAGACGGGCATCCGCAACCGCTTTGAGTCCGCCGGCATCAACCAGGTGCGCCACTCCATCATTATGACGGTGCGCATCACCCTAAGCGCCATCATCCCCGGATACAGCGTGGACGCCACCGTGGACCAGGACGTCATTCTGGCCGAGACGGTCATTGTGGGGCTGGTGCCCGAGGCCTACACCCTGGTGGGGGACGGCACCCAGCCCCTGGTGGGCCTGATCCAGGATTACGGCGCCGAGCGGGGCCTTGTGCAAAACGAGTACCGCAGCCGGGATTTTTAGGTTTTTGGGGCATGGGTCCGCACAGAATTTGGACCTTTTGGGACAAAGCGCCTATGGTCATGCAGGATTCCGGCCTTTCGGGGCAGAAATAATTGTAAAGGGTCCCAGTTTCTGCTATACTATTTTAGTTAAAAACCATAAGGAGAAGGGCCATGCCGGAGGACGTCAAACAAGAAATAGAAGCGCTGCGGGCGCAGGTGGCCTATCACGCCGACCTGTACTACAATCAGGACGCCCCGGTGCTGGAGGACTTCGAGTACGACAGGCTGTTCCACCGTCTGCTGGACCTGGAGCGGCAGTACCCGGAGTACGCCACCCCCGATTCGCCTACGGTGCGCGTCGGGGGCGTCTCCATGAACACCTTTGCCCAGGTGGAGCACCGGGTGCAGATGGGGTCGCTTCAGGATGTGTTTTCCATGGAGGAGGTGCTGGACTTCGACCGCCGGGTGCGGGAGTCCATTGTCAATCCCCAATATGTGGTGGAGCCGAAAATCGACGGGCTCAGCGTCTCCCTGGACTATGTGGACGGACTGCTGACGGTGGGGTCCACCCGGGGCAACGGCTTTGTGGGGGAGGACGTCACCGGCAACCTGAAGACCATCCGGTCCATCCCCCTGCGCCTTGGCCGGTCGCTGCCCCATCTGGAGGTGCGCGGCGAGGTGTATATGCCGGTGGAGAGCTTTCGGCAGGTGGCGGAGGCCCAGGAGCTGGCGGGGGAGACCCCCTTCAAAAATCCCCGCAACGCCGCCGCGGGCTCGCTGCGGCAAAAGGACCCCAAAATTACCGCCAAACGGGGGCTGGATATTTTTGTGTTTAACATCCAGCAGATTGCCGGCATGGAGGTCGCCTGCCACGACCAGTCCCTGGACCTGCTGAAAGAACTGGGCTTTCGGGTCATCCCCAGCTACCGGGTGTTTACGGACATCCGGGATGTCCTTGGGGAAATTGAGGCCATTGGGCGGCACAGGGGGGACAACCCCTACAACATCGACGGGGCGGTTGTAAAGGTAAATTCCTTTGCGGACCGGGAAATCCTGGGCGGCACCGCCAAATTCCCCCGCTGGGCCATTGCCTACAAATATCCGCCGGAGGAAAAGGAAAGCCTGCTGCTGGACATCGAGGTCAAGGTGGGGCGCACCGGCGCCGTCACCCCCACCGCCGTCTTTGAACCCATCACCCTGGCGGGCACCACGGTGAGCCGGGCGGTGCTGCACAACCAGGATTTTATTACCGAAAAGCAGATTTCCATTGGGGATGTCATCCGGGTGCGCAAGGCCGGGGACATCATCCCCGAGGTGCTGGGGGTGGTGCGGCACAACCCGGACAGGCCGGTGTACCGGCTGCCGGACAACTGCCCCTCCTGCGGCACCCCCCTGGTCAAGGACCCGGCCATGGCCGCCGCCCGCTGCCCCAACATCAGCTGCCCGGCCCAGCTGGTGCGCAGCATCATCCACTACTGCTCCCGGGACGCCATGGACATCGAGGGGCTGGGCGTCCAGGCCTGCAGCCAGCTGGTGGAAAAAGAGATGGTGCGCACCCCCGCCGACCTGTACCGCCTGACCCCGGAGGACCTGTTGCCCCTGCCCAAGTTTGCGGCCAAAAAGGCCCAAAAGGTGTATGAGGCCATCCAGGGCTCCAAGGCCCGGGACCTGCCCCGGCTGCTGTTCGGCCTTGGCATTCCGGGTATTGGCGAGCGGGCCGCCCGGGACCTGGCCCTGCGGTTTGGCAGCCTGGAGGCGCTGATGGACGCGCCCCCCCAGCGCATTGCCGCCATGGACGGCTTTGGGGAGATTATGGCGGACAGCGTCCACGACTATTTTCAGGACAGCCACAACCGGCAGCTCTGCGGGGAGCTGGGGGAGCTGGGCGTCAACACCGTCTCCGCCAAACGGGCGCAGGAGGGCGGGGTCCTTTCGGGGCTGACCTTTGTCCTGACGGGGACGCTGCCCACCCTGTCCCGCAAGGAGGCCGCCGACCTTATTGAGGCCCACGGGGGCAAGACCGCCGCGTCGGTCTCCAAAAAGACCGGCTATGTGGTG
>CALGIL010000113.1 GCA_937914895.1 uncultured Angelakisella sp. | reverse complement strand
CTGACTTCTTCCTTCTGCCTTCTGACCTCTAAGGGGGCAACGCCCCATGGTCTTGCCCTTTTTCTGACTTCTTCCTTCTGCCTTCTGACCTCTAAGGGGGCAACGCCCCATGGTCTTGGACTTCCTTCTGCCCTTTCACTTCTGCCCTCTAAAGGGGCCCGCGCCCCGCGGTGGATTTCCGGTGGAAAAGGCCGGGAAAACCGTCTTTGTACATTATATATAATACTGCTTCTCCCAGCCGTTGAATACTTGAATTTTCGGCCCGGGTGTGGTACAATATTTAACAGATATCTTTCCGGGAGAATGGAGCTGTGGTAAAGGATGAATTCCTTTCAGGAAGTGTTTGAGATGGCCTGCCGCTACTGTCAGGAGGACCTGTCGGAGGTGGCCTACAACTTGTGGATCAAGGACATTGAGCCGGTGCGCTTTGACGGCACGACGGCTTATTTGTTTGTACGGAGCGATTTTAAAAAATCCATTGTGGAAGAAAAGTACCTGCCCCTTTTAAAAAAGTCCATGGCCAAGGCCTTTGGGTTTGACGTGGACGTAGTCATTGACTGTGATGAGCAGCAAAACCCCGCCCCCGCCTTTACCGGCGGCGATTCCCAGCCGGCGGGGGGTGTCCCCTCCTCCAACGGGGAGTACGACTACACCTTTTCCACCTTTATTGTGGGGCCCTCCAACAAATTTGCCCACGCGGCCTCCTGGGCGGTGGCCAACAAGCCGGCCCAGGCCTACAACCCCCTGTTCATCTATGGGCAGTCGGGGCTGGGCAAGACCCACCTGATGTACGCCATCTGCGACGAGATCCGCCAAAACCACCCCGAGTACAACATCATCTATGTCAAAGGGGAAGAGTTTACCAACGAGCTTATTAACGCCATTGCCCAAAACGACGCCCGGGAGACCCAGGCTTTTCACGAGCGGTACCGCAGCGCCGACGTGCTGGCCATGGACGACGTCCAGTTTATCGGGGGCAAGGAATCCACCCAGGAGGAATTTTTTCATACCTTTAATACGCTGTTCCACGCCGGCAAGCAGATCATTCTCACCTCCGACCGGCCGCCCAAGGAAATTAAAACCTTGGAGGACAGGCTCCGCACCCGGTTTGAGTGGGGTCTGCTGGCGGACATTCAGCCCCCGGATTACGAGACCCGCATTGCCATCATCCGCCGCAAGGCCGAGCTCCTGGGCATCGACATCCCCGAGGATGTGGCGGAATACGTAGCCAACCGGCTTAAAAACAACATCCGCCAGCTGGAGGGCGTGGTCAAAAAGCTGAAGGCCTACAAGCAGCTGGCCGGCACCAGCCCCACCATCCTTATCGCCCAAAGCGCCATCAAGGACATTCTCAGCGACCACCAGCCCATCCCCATGACGGTGGAGCGCATCATCACCGAGGTGGCCCGAACCTACGGGGTCTCCCCCGAGGACATCCGGTCCAGCAAGCGGAGCAGCAATATCTCGGTGGCCCGCCAGGTGAGCATGTACATCGTCCGGGAGGTGACGGGCATGAGCATGTCCGCCATCGGCGACGAGTTTGGCGGCCGGGACCACTCCACGGTGGTATATGCCACCCAGCAGGTGCAGAAGATGATGGAAAAGGATACCCGCTTCCGGGAGACGGTGGGGGATATTATCAAGAATATCCGGGCGATGTGACAGGCAATTGAACATTGATAATGGACAATTGACAATGTCGGAATCGCGCTTCGCGCGATGATTGAAGGCAAGCCCCCTCCTTTTCGGGGAAAGGCAGTTATCGAAAGCACCTGTAATTTCTTCTTTTCCGTGTGGTCGCCCACTGCGCAAAGTGGGGAATTCTCAAGAATTTTAGGCCCGCTTTTAACTGCCCTGTCCACCATCTGCCCACGGCGGATTCACGGGGGACAAAATCCGCAAAGCAAGGCCCTATCTGTGGAAAAGAGGCCTTTCCACTTTTCCACCGCTACTACTACTACTGCTAATTTTTTCTTCTTTCTTTTCTGATAGAACGCACTTATCCC
>CALGIL010000112.1 GCA_937914895.1 uncultured Angelakisella sp. | reverse complement strand
CCGCCCCGTATGCGCATCGCCCAAAGGTCAAAAGGCCCACTGGCCGTTTTCGAAAATCTGCAGGGTGCTGCCGTCGGCGCGGACCCCCACCACCGACAGGTCGGCGGTGCCGAACATAAAGTCCACATGGGATACCGATTCGTTGATGCCCCGGGCCAGCCGCTCCTGCCGGGAAAGGTCCAGGGCCCCCCTGCTGCAGGAGGGGTAGGCGCTGCCCAGGGCCAGGTGGCAGGAGGCGTTTTCGTCAAACAGGGTGTTGTAAAACAGAATGCCAGCCTGCTGAATCAGGGAGCCGTAGGGCACCAGGGCCACCTCGCCCAGGCGGCGGCTGCCCTCGTCCACCGACAGCATCAGATCCAGGGCCTCCCGGCCGGTTTTGGCGTCGCAGTCCACCACCACGCCGTCCCGAAAGGTAAAGCGCATCCCCTCGATGAGGGTCCCCTGGTAGTTAAGGGGCATGCTGCTGTACACCGTGCCGTTTACCCTGTCCCGGTGGGGGGCCGAAAAGACCTCCTCGGTGGGCATATTGGCGTGAAAGGAGACGCCCCCCGTCGTCTGGCTGGAGCCCCCCTCCCATACGGGGGCGTCCACCAGGTCCAGGGCAAGGTCGGTGCCCAGGGCGTTTTTCAGCCGCAGGCTGACCACCCCGGAGCCGTTAAGCTTACCGCACTGCTCCCGAAGGGTCCGGGAATGGGCCTCCCAGGCGCCGGCGGCGTCCGCCTCATCCAGGCGCATGGTGTGGTAAATGGCGTCCCAAAGCTTTTCCACGGCCCGCTCCGGCCCATCCTGGGAAAAGGCCTTTTGGGCCCAGCCGGGGGAGGGCACCCCCAGGACCAGCCACTGGTTTTCGCCCTTGTCCACCTGCTCCCGAAAGGGCTTTGCCGCCACCTTGGCAGCATTGAGGCCCCGGCCCACCCGGCCCATATCCAGGCCCAAAAAGGCGCCGGGGTCGGCGGAGGTCAGGCTGATGACGCAGCCGCCTTTTTCCAGATAGTCGGCCTGTGCCTGGGGCATCCACCCCGCCGGG
>CALGIL010000111.1 GCA_937914895.1 uncultured Angelakisella sp. | reverse complement strand
CCCCTGTTATGTCACCATTATCGCGGCCCAGGATGATGCAGTTGACCACGATGAGGGGGATATAGATGCCCAGGCTTTTGTAAAGGGCCGGCACATAGGCCTCCAGCAGCAGCGAAACCACCGTTACAAAGCCCGCGATAATGGTGACATAACAGGGGATGCGCACCTTGTCGGGGATGACCTTTTTGAGCAGGGAGATGAAGATATTGGACCCCAGCAGCACAAAGGTGGTGGCAATGCCCATGCCCACGCCGTTGACGACCGAGGTGGTGATGGCAAGGGTGGGGCAGGTGCCCAACACCAGCACCAGCACCGGGTTTTCCTTGATGATGCCGTTGGTCAGGGTTTTCAGTTTACTCATGCCTTACGCCCCCTTCGAAGCTTCAAACACCAGAAAGGCCTTTTCCACACAGCGCTGGAAGGCGGTGCTGGAAACGGTGGCCCCGGAGATGGCGGCCGCGTTTTCGCCGGCTTTTTTACCGGTCCAGGCGCCCAGGTAGGCGTCCCCCTGAATCTGGCTGCCGATGCCCTCGGTCTCCTGGCAGGAGACGATCTTAACCCCGGTGATGGCGCCGTCCTCGCTGATGCCCACCATCACCTGGACGGGGCTGTTTTCGTTGTATCCACGATACTGGGTGACGGCCACAATGCCAAGTCCGGGGGCGGCCACCGCCTCCACGGCGTTTTCGTTTTCAAGGGGGGTCACCTGGGTGACGCCGGGCAGGACCGCCGCGTATTTGGCCACGGCCACCTCGGGCATTTTGGCCTGGATGGCGGGCAGCAGCTCCAGCGCCGCGTCCACGGCGCCCTTAAAGCCCTTGGAGCTTTCGGTGGCGCCGGAGACGGCGGTGATGCCCTCGGTGTTCTCCCGGCCCTTGTACTGGTCGGTATAGGCGGACTCCCCCGTCTGGGTGCCAAGGCCGCTGGTCTCGCTGTTTTCGCCCAAGGCGACGCCCGCGATCTTAAAGTCGGTGCCAAAGCCCACATAAACCTCCATGGGGGTGGGGGCGCCGCTGTATCCCTTGGCCTCCATGACTACGACAATGCCCTCGCCGGCGGCCATATAGGCGCGCTTGGCGCCCTCCAGCTCAAACTCCACAAAGTCGGTGGCGTTGGGGAAGATCTGCTCCTCGGGGGGTGTGGGCTCGGCAATTTCGACGCCGGCCACCTGGGCGTATACCTGGAAGGCAGCCTCCACCGCCCGTTTAAAGGCGCCGGAGGACACGGTGGCGCCCGAGACGGCGGACACGCCGTCCAGGCCGTAATCCTTGCCCTTATACTGGTCGGTGTAGGCGGGCTCGCCCACCCGAGTGCCAATGCCGGCGCTTTCGCTGTTGGTCATCAGCTTGACGGCGGCAATGGTGCCGTCGGCCTTGATGCCGGTCATGACGTTGACGGGGCCGCCGTACCCCCCGGAATAGGTGGTGATGACGTACCCGGCGCCGTTGGCCGCCTCGTAGGCGTCCACCAGCCCGTCGATGCCGGACACGGTCAGCAGGCTGAATTTGTCCGCATCGGGCAGGACCTCGATGCGCGCGGCATCCGCCTCCCGCTGGCGGGCGGCCTCGATGACGGGCTTGGTCGTATCGTAGGTAAAGACCAGCGCGGCAGACACCACCACGCAAATGACGGTCAGCACCAGCGTGGGCACCAGGAATTCTTTTACAAATTTCATTTCACAATACCTCCGAAGGGTTTTGTTCTGGTCGCGCGGTCAATCAGCGGAGTAAGAATATTCATGAGGAGAATGGAGAAGGACACCCCTTCCGGATAGGAGCCAAAGGCCCGGATGGCCATGGTGATGACGCCGCAGCCAATGGCAAAAATCACCTTGCCCGACTCGGTGGTGGGAGAGGTCGAATAGTCGGTGGCCATAAAGAAGGCGCCCAGCAGCAGCCCACCCGAGACCACCTGATAGGCGGGATTCAGGCCGAAGGCAAAGGACAGCACGATGACGGTGGCAATGTATGTCAGGGGGATGGTGGGCGTAATCACCCGTTTGGCCATGAGGTAGACGCCGCCGATGACCAGCGCCAAAACGCAGGTCTCGCCGATGCAGCCGCCCCGGACGCCCGTCAGCATGTTCAGCATGGGGGGCAGGTCGGCAATGGCGGCCCCGTGTTTTATAAGTGCCAGGGGGGTCGCCCCCGAGACCGCCTCAATCCCCGGCAGATAGGCATGGGGGTCCGCCCAGGTGGTCATCTGGGCGCCGAAGGAGACCAGTAAGACGACGCGCCCCACAAGGGCGGGGTTGGCAAAGTTTTGGCCGATGCCGCCAAACAGCTGCTTGGCCACCAAAATGGCCGCGGCGCAGCCCAGCACCGCCATCCAGATGGGCATGCCCACCGGCAGGTTGAAGGCCAGCAGCAGACCGGTGACGACAGCAGAGCAGTCGCCGATGGTGTTGGTCCGCTTGCAGACCTTTCGAAAGAGCCATTCAAAAAAGACGCAGGCCGCCACGCAGGCCGCCTCCAAAACCAGGGCCCGCGGACCAAATACCAAAGCGGAAGCCACCACGGCGGGAATCAGTGCCGCAACTACGTTGAGCATAAGGCCGGTGGTGGACGCCCCATCCCTGAAATGGGGAGCGGGCGTGACAATCAATAAATCCTTCGTCATATTGTTACACCCCCTATATTCCCTTCTCTTTAAGAAGCTTCTTGCCCAGTCGGTTGGACATAACCAGATGGCGCTTGGCCGGACATACGTAGGAGCAGCAGCCGCACTCCATGCACAGGTTTACCTTGTACAGGCTCAGGGCATGGGTGTCCTCCGCGTGGTAGGCGGCGTCCAGCTCCAGGGGCATCAGGTCAAAGGGGCACGCGGCAACGCACCGTCCGCACCGGATGCAGGCAGTCTCGGGCTCCTGGACGCTCTCCTTTTGGTTAAAGGCCAGGATGGCGTTATTATTTTTAATCAGCGGATAGTCGTCGCTGACCACCACAAGGCCCATCATGGGGCCGCCCATAAGCAGCTTTTTGGCCGGTTCCTTGTACCCGCCGCAAAAGGCGATAAGGTCCCGGATCTCGGTGCCGATGGGGGCGATGATGTTTTGGGGCCGGGTTACGGCGCCGCCGTCCACCGTCAGCATTTTTTCCACCAGGGGCATGCCGGTGCGCAGGTACTCCGCCAGCTTGGCGGTGGTGGCCACGTTCAGGACGATGACCCCCTGGTCGGCGGGCAGCTGGCCCTCGGCCACCACCCTGCCGGTGGTCTCATAAATCAGCACCTTTTCGGCGCCCTGGGGGTACTTGGACCGCAGGGTCCGCACCGACACGCCGTCCATGGACGCGGTGGCCCGGGTCAGCTTTTCAATGCACTGGGGCTTGTTGTCCTCAATGCCGATGATGACCCGCTCTACCCCCAGGTATTTTTGCAGCACCGAAATACCCGCCAAAAGGTCGTCGGTCCGGTCCAGCATCAGGCGGGTGTCGCAGGTGATGTAGGGTTCGCACTCGGCCCCGTTGATGACCAGGGTATTTACTTCCGCCAGATTTTTGGGGTTCAGCTTAATGTGGGTGGGAAAGCCCGCGCCGCCCAGCCCGTCCAGCCCGCAGTCCCGGGCCGCCTGCACCAGGTCCTTGTGGCTTTGCACCACGGGGGCCCGCAGGTCCGGGCAGGGGGTCTGCGCCTTGTCGGTGTCGATGACCGCCGCCTTGCACTTGTCCCCATTGGCCGAAACAAAATCGATGACGGCGGACACCGTACCGGACACGCTGGAATGGACCGGCACGGACAAAAACGCGTCGGTGTCGCCAATCTTCTGCCCCACGGTGACGGTCTCCCCCACCTGCACAAGCAGATTGCAGGGGGCGCCCATATGCTGGAGCATGGGAATGACCACCTTATCCGGTATGGGCATCCGCACCGCGGGCATGTCAGCGGTGTTTTTACAATGCCTCACCTTTACACCACTGAGCGATTTGCCAAATAACGATGGCACTTGCACATCCCTCCAAAACAGATTAAGCCTTATAGAGCTTATTGATATGGGGCATAATCACCCGGAGCATCAGCCCGGTGACAACCCCCATCCCCACACCCGACAAAATCAGGAGCGGAAACAAACGAAGAATTTCCACGGTGCCCACCACAAAAACCGAAGCCGCCAGCTGGCCCAGGTTGTGAAAGGCGGCGCCGAAAATGCTAAGCAGCAAATAATCTTTGCGCACCGGGGGCAGCTTGGACAGCAGCAGCATCACCGTCACCGAGGAAAGCCCCCCCGCCAGGCTGAGCACGGCGCCCACGGGCCCGCGGCCCGCCAGCAGCACAAACAGGGATTTAAGCACCGCGATGGTGTAACCCCTGGCGGGGCCCAGCACAAACAGGGTGTACATCGTGACAATATTGGACAGGCCCAGCTTGACCCCCGGGGGGAGCATGGGCAGCGCCGGCAGCATCGATTCCAGCACGCTGAGCACCATGGCCATGGCAAACAGCAGCGCCATCAGCGTAAGCCGCCGCATGGAGGTCCCGCCCCGGTCGGTCTTCCTGGTGTCCATATAAAATCTCCAATACAAGGGGATAGCAGCCGGCACGGATAAGCCCCGTTCGCACCGACTGCCAGACATGTTTACTCAGCTGTGTAGCTTATTCATCCCCGCCGCCGCACTCGTCGCAGTCACAGGCATCCTCAAAATCAAACTCCAGCTTTTCGCCGCAGTTGGGGCATTCAATTTCGCCCTTGTCCAGCATTTCCTCATCCAGGCAGATGACGTCGCCGCAGCTGGGGCACTCCACCTCGTACAGCTCCTCGTCGTCGTCATCCTCCATGTCGTCATAGAGGTCCTCCTCCAGGGCTGCCAGGTCGTCGTCAATTTCGTCCACCTGGTCGGACAGGCCCACCAGGTCGTCGCCCATATCCGCCATATCCATGGCAACGTCCTCCAGCACCTCGATGATGTTCAGCAGCAGCTTTCCCTCGTTGGTGCTGTCATCCATTTTCATTCCGTCGGCAAGGCCCTTCAGGTAAGACACACGTTCCAGTGTAGTCATGTATTTGCTCCTCCTTCGTTTTTAAACGCGTTCCATGTATTCGCCGGTGCGGGTATCCACGCGGATGACCTCGCCCTGGTCGATGAACAGCGGAACCTTGATTTCTGCGCCGGTTTCCAGCACGGCGGGCTTGGTGGCGTTGGTGGCGGTGTTGCCCGCAAAGCCGGGGTCGGTCTCCACAATTTTCAGTTCCACAAAGTTGGGGGGCTCCACCCCAAAGACGTTCCCCTTGTAGGACAGCACCTTGCAGGTGGTATTTTCCTTGACAAACTTAAAGTTGTCCCCCAAAGTGTCCTTGGAAATGGGGAGATTTTCGTAGGTTTCGGCGTCCATAAAGTAGTAGAGGTCGCCATCGTTGTAAAGGTACTCCATATCCTTGCGCTCCACAAACGCGGTGGGAAATTTTTCGCTGGGGCTGAAGGTACGCTCGGTGACCGCGCCGCTGATGACATTGCGGATCTTGGTACGGACAAAGGCGGCGCCCTTACCGGGCTTTACATGCTGGAATTCGATGATCTGATATACGTTGCCGTCCATGTCGAAGGTCACGCCGTTTCGAAAATCACCGGCAGAAATCATAGAAAATACCCTCCATGTTTTGTTCTTCTCTTACCCAAGTTATCTTAGCATTTTTCCTGCATTTTGGCAAGTTTTTTAGGGCCTTTTTTCAGGAATGCTGTCATTTTGCACTTCTTTGTTATAAAATAATCAGTTCCTTTGGGCTGTGGGTCAGGTCCAGCACGGAATCCTCAGTGATATACACCATATCCTCGATGCGGCAGCCGAATTTCCCCTCCAGGTAGATGCCGGGCTCCACGGTGATGATCATACCGGGCTGGCAGTGCTCGCCGCAGACGGGGGAAAAGCGCGGCTCCTCGTGGATGTCCAGGCCCACGCTGTGGCCCAGGCCGTGGCCGAAGCAGCCCTCGTACCCGGCGCCGTAGATGAGGTCCCGGGCCACGGCGTCAATTTTGGAGAAGACCTCCCCCGCCTTGATGGCGGCAATGGCCTTCAGCTGGGCGTCCAGCACGGTGTGGTACAGCCGGTCCATTTCGTCGGTGACATGGCCCACGGCCACGGTGCGGGTCATGTCGGAGCAGTACCCCCCCACCATGGCGCCAAAGTCCATGGTGAGAAACTCCCCGGCGGCAATGGGCTTATCGCTGGGGACGCCGTGGGGCAGGCTGGAATTGACCCCGGAGACGCAGATCGTCTCGAAGGCCAGCTTTTCGGCCCCCTGCTCCATCATGTAGCGGAGCATTTCCAGGGAGACCTCCCGCTCGGTGCGGCCCACCTTAATAAAGCTCTGGATGTGGGTAAAGCAGTCGTCGGTAATTTTCTGCGCCGCCTGGATCAGTTCCAGCTCCTTTTGGTCCTTGCGGGCCCGCAGGCCCAGGATGGCGCTGTCCACCTGGGAGGATTCCAGCACGTCCACATCCGGAAGCCATCCGGCGATGCGGGCCTTCTCCCCCACCGTCATGTAGGTGGTCTCCACCGCCACGGTCTTGACGCCGTGGCGCCTGGCCAGCTCCCGAAGCTGGGTTTCCAGCTTATCCTGAAGGATGACCTCGCTGTCCTGCACCGTCCGCCTGGCAAGCTCGATATAGCGGAAGTCGATGATAAAGTAGCTGGCGTCCCGGGTGACCAGCAGGGTGCCGGCCGAGGAGCGCATCCCGGTAAAGTAATAACGGTTTTGCGCGGAGACGATGATGACCGCGTCCACATCGCGGGGCATGACTTTTCTCAAATTCTCAATTCTGCCAGACATACTTATATTCCTCCTAATTTGCTGCTTCCAGCTGTCTTTTTTTGGCTTCGTACATGGTTTTCATGGCGGCGGCGTCCTCCGCCTGGGTACCCGCCGATTCGCAGATGATCACCGGGCTGCACCCGTACCTCAGAATCATCTCGGCCAGGGGCTCAAATTCCGGGCCGTACCGGGTGTCCGCAAAGGTGAGGTGCATTTTTTCGCCCCCGTTTTCGGTGTACTGAATTTTGGAAAAATGGGCGTGAAACACCCGCATCCGGTCCCGGCCCAGGGCGCTGTCCATGGTGCGGAAAATGGCCTCGAAGTCCTCCCGGGTCTGCAGGCCGCCCAGGGTGCGGGCGTACAGGTGCCCAAAGTCGATACAGGGGATCAGGCGCTCGTCCACCCCGCACAGGGCCATCACCTCCTCCAGGGTGCCCAGCTGGCCCAGCTTACCCATGGTCTCGGGGCAGAGGGTGATGTCCCCCAGCCCCTCTGCGTCCAGGGCGTCCAAAGCCCGGCGCAGGGTATCCTTGGCAAGCTCCAGGGCCTCCCCCCGGGGGAGCTTGGCGGCGGAGCCGGAGTGGACCACCACCCGGCCCGCGCCCATAAGCCGGGCCGCGGCGGCGGACTGGAGGATATACCGAATGCTGCCCTGGCGCTTCTCCTCCTCCACGCTGGAAAGGGAGATGTAATAGGGCGAGTGGAGGGACAGGCGGATGCCGTGCTCCCGGCTGCCGGCCTTCAGCTTGGCGGCGGCTTCGGGACTGACCCGCACCCCCCTGCCGCACTGGTATTCGTAGGCGTTCAGGCCGAATTTTGCAAGATATTCCGGCGACTGATAAGCGGCCTTGTACCCCATGGCGTAAAAGCTTTCGGAGCTCCCCGCCGGCCCAAACCAGATCATAGACCCCTTCCTTTCCGCCGCGCCCGGTACCGCCGGAGAATCCGCTCCTCCAGGGGGCGCTTCAGCTTAAAAAAGCCGTACCCCTCCAGCTCCATGGGCTCCACCAAAATGGTGGTGCAGCCCGCCAGGCGCCCGCAGAGGATGTCGGTAAACAGCTGGTCGCCGATGACGGCGGCCTCCCCCTTTAGGATGCCCATTTTTTTCAGCGCGCGGTTTACCTTTGCCGGCAGCGGCTTTGCGGCGCCCGCAATATATTCCAGCCCCAGCCGGGCCGCAAAGGGGGCCACGCGCTCCCGGCGGTTGTTGGACAGGGCCAACAGGCGCAGCCCGGCGGCCCGCTGGGCGTCCAGCCAGGCCAGCACCTCCCCGTGGGGGACGGGGTTGTTGTCGGTGGTCAGGGTGTTGTCCACATCGATGAGCAGGGTGGAAATCCCCCGCTCCTGAAAAAAGGAGGAGGGGATCATAAAAATCCGGGAAAACGTATAATCCGGGTAAAAAACCGACAAAACCTTCCACCCCACAAAAGCAAAACAAATGCGGGCACGACGGCCCGCATTGTTGTTCCCGCGCAAATTACTTAAATTTACGTTTACGAGCAGCCTCGGATTTCTTTTTGCGTTTCACAGAAGGCTTCTCATAGTGCTCTCTTTTACGCGCCTCCGCCAGAACACCGCTTTTGGCGCAGGATCTTTTGAAGCGTCTTAAAGCGCTGTCCAAAGATTCGTTATCCTTGATTCTGATTTCTGCCATTTACTTCTTCCCTCCCCACGCCATACGGCCGGAGTTATATCCCAGTGCATCGGCACAAGATATCATCTTTGATTATACAATACCCGCTTTTCCCATGTCAAGTACTTCCCCGAAAGCCGGGGGGCGTTCTGTGGTTATTTTGCCACAAGATTTAAAAGCTTGCCCCCGACAAAAATTTCCTTGACCACGGCTTTGCCCTCCAGCGCCTGGGCGACGGCGGGCTGGGCCAGGGCCAGGGTATGCACCGCCTCCTGGCCGGCCCCGGTGGGGACCACCAGGCGCGCCTTGATTTTTCCGCTTACCTGGATGACAATCTCCACCGTCTCGTCCACGCACTTGGCGGGGTCGTACCGGGGCCAGGGCGCCCGGACCAGCAGGTCCTTGCCGCCCAGCAGCCGGTTCATCTCCTCGGTGATATGGGGGGCAAAGGGATTCAGGAGGGTGATAAAGGTGCGCAGCTCCCCCTTAGTGACGCTGCCCCTGTCGTAAATCTGGTTGAGGACGGTCATCATGGCGGCAATGGCGGTGTTAAACTTCAGCACCTCCACGTCCTCGCCCACTTTTTTGATGAGCTTATGAAAGGCGCTTTCCAGCTCCGGGGAGTACCCCGCCTCCCCCGTGGTCATGTCCAGCAGGGCCCAGGTGCGGTCCAAAAACCGCTTGCAGCCCTTGACGGAATTGGCGGACCAGGGGGCGGTCTTTTCAAAGTCGCCGATAAACATCTCGTACAGGCGCATGGTGTCGGCGCCGTATTCCCGGACAATGTCGTCGGGGTTGACCACGTTGCCCTTGGACTTGGACATTTTCTCGTTGTTTTCGCCCAAAATCATGCCGTGGCTGGTGCGCTTGGCATAGGGCTCCGGGGTGCTTACCACGCCGATGTCGTACAAAAACTTATGCCAGAAGCGGCTGTACAGCAGGTGCAGGGTGGTGTGCTCCATGCCGCCGTTGTACCAGTCCACCGGCATCCAGTAGTCCAGCGCCTCCCGGGAGGCCAGCGCCTTGTCGTTGTGGGGGTCGCAGTACCGCAGAAAATACCAGGAGGAGCCCGCCCACTGGGGCATGGTGTCAGTCTCCCGCCTGGCGGGGCCGTGGCAGCAGGGGCATTCCACATTGACCCAGTCGGTGACGTGGGCCAGGGGGGATTCGCCGCTGTCGGTGGGCTCGTACACCTCCACGTCGGGCAGGGTCAGGGGCAGGTCCTTCTCCTCCAGGGGCACATAGCCGCACTTGTCGCAGAGGATGATGGGGATGGGCTCGCCCCAATAGCGCTGGCGGGAAAAGACCCAGTCCCGCAGCTTAAAGTTGACCTTGGGCTGTCCTTTGCCGGTGTCGGACAGCCACTGGGTGATTTTCTCCTTGGCCTCCTCCACACTCAGCCCGTCCAAAAACCCGGAGTTGACCATGACGCCGGTGTCGCAGTCTGTAAAGGCTTCCCTTTGGACATCCCCGCCCGCCACCACCTCGACAATGGGCAGGCCGAACTTTTTGGCAAACTCCCAGTCCCGGGCGTCGTGGCCGGGCACCGCCATAATGGCCCCGGTGCCGTAGGTCATCAGCACATAATCCGAAATGTAAATGGGAATTTCCTCGTTGCTGACGGGGTTGACGCCCCGGACCCCCTGGAGGCACACCCCGGTTTTATCCTTGGCAATCTCGGTGCGCTCGAAGTCGGACTTTTTGGCGGCGGATTCCTGGTAGGCGTGAATTTCGTCCATGTTGCCGATTTGATCAGCCCACTTTTGGATGTAGGGGTGCTCCGGGGACATGACCATGTAGGTGGCCCCAAACAGGGTGTCCGGGCGGGTGGTATAGACGGTCAGGTCGTCCCCGGCGGTGGTGCCAAAGCGCACCTCCGCGCCGGTAGAGCGGCCGATCCAGTTGATCTGCCCCGCCTTGATGCGCTCGAAGTAGTCCACGCCGTCCAGGTCGTCCAAAAGGCGCTGGGCGTACTCGGTAATTTTGAGCATCCACTGGCTTTTGACCCGGTGGGTCACCTCGCTGCCGCAGCGCTCGCAGACGCCGCCCACCACCTCTTCGTTGGCAAGGACGCATTTGCAGGAGGTGCACCAGTTGACGGACATCTCCTTTTTGTAGGCAAGGCCTTTTTTATAAAGCTGCAAAAAAATCCACTGGGTCCACTTGTAGTAATTCGGATCCGTTGTGTTGATTTCACG
>CALGIL010000110.1 GCA_937914895.1 uncultured Angelakisella sp. | reverse complement strand
GCCCCTTTGGTGGTCTTTCCCCCCTTTCTGCCAGCAGAAAGGGGGCCCCGCCGGAGGCGTAGGAGGGTTTGGGACCATGTCCCGCAGGGTAAAAAGCATACCTTTGATAAAATCCAAGTCCCGCCCGCCAGGGCACAAAACGCCCCCGGCAGGAATCCCCGCCGGAGGCGCAGAAGGCTTTGGACAACGTCCCGCAGCATAAAAAGGATAGCCTTGGCTAAAAACAGACCCGCCCGCCAGGGCATCAATCCCCCTTGGAAACGTCGGCGGGTTTTCCCGCTTCTGCCCGGTCAAACGTGAAGAAAGCCCTCGACCTTACCCGCACTTGGAAAACCCGCAGGAGCGGCAGGAGACGCACCCGCCCTCGTGCTCCAGGGGGCTGCCGCACTCGGGGCAGAACTTGGCGTGCTTGGCCTCGGCGTCGCTGGCCCTGGGGCCGGCGGGGCCCTTGCGGGTGGTGCTGCCGCCGGGGGCCGCGGCATTGGTCAGCAGATGCTGGGCGTCCTTGGATTCCGGGGGCATTTCCCGGATGTACTGGTCCACCCGCTTGACCACCTTGGCAATGGCGTCGGGGCAGGAGGTGCACTTCATCCCCGGCTGGCGGATGGTGGAGGGACACCGGATACCCCGGAGCTGGTCCAGGATCTCCTGGGGGTCCACCCCGGAGCGCAGGGCAATGGACACCAGGCGCGCGGTGGCCTCGCTTTGGGAGGGGCAGCCCCCCGCCTTGCCGGTGGAGGTAAACACCTCGCAGATGCCCTTTTCGTCATAGTTGACGGTGACATACAGGTTGCCGCAGCCAATCTTCATCCGCTCGGTAAGGCCCAGGGTGACCTCCGGGCGGGGCCGGGGGCGGATCTCGCCGTAGCCCGCCTGGGGCTGGTCCGCCGGGGCGGGCTCCTTTTTCACCGGGCCGATGTTCAGCACCTGCCCCTCCCGGCTGCCATCCCGGTAGATGGTCACGCCCTTACACCCCTCCCGGTAGGCCAGCAGGTAGACCTCCCGCACGTCCTCGGGGGTGGCGTCGTGGGTAAAGTTGACCGTCTTGGATACGGCGTTGTCGGTGTGCCGCTGAAAGGCCGCCTGGGTCTCGATGTGGTAGGCGGGCGAAATATCATGGGAGCAGACAAAGACCTCCCGGATGTCCCGGGGCAGCTCCTCCAGGTGGGCCAGGGTGCCTTCGGCGGCAATTTTGCGCATCAGCTCCTCGCTGTACAGCCCCCGCTCCCGCAGCACCTCCTCCAGGACAGGGCTGACCTCCACCATTTCGGTGTTGTCCATGACGTTGCGGATGAAGACATAGGCAAACACCGGCTCCACCCCGCTGGAGCATCCCGCGATGATGGACAGGGTGCCGGTGGGGGCGATGGTGGTAACGGTGGCGTTGCGGATGGGCGCGCCGTCCCTCAGGGTACTCTCCTCAAAGAGGGGGAAGGCCCCCCGGACTTTCGCCAGCTCTATGCTGGCGGCGTGGCCCGTTTCGTTGATGAAGGCCATCAGCTCCTCGGCCAGGTCCACCGCGGCGGCGGAGTTGTACCCCAGCCCCATGCGCAGCAGCATATCGGCATAGCCCATAACCCCCAGGCCGATTTTGCGGGTGGCCCGGGTCTTTTCGGCAATTTTTTCCAGGGGGTACTTATTGACGTCGATGACGTTGTCCAAAAAGTGGACGGCATCCCGAACGACGCCCGCCAGCTTGTCGTAGTCCAGCTCCCAGCCCTTCTCGGTGCGCCGCAGCATGGCCGACAGGTTGATGGACCCCAGGTTGCAGGCCTCGTAGGGCAGCAGGGGCTGCTCGCCGCAGGGGTTGGTGGATTCGATCTCCCCCTGGCCGGGCACCACGTTGTCCCGGTTGAGGCGGTCCAGAAAGATGATGCCCGGCTCGCCGTTGCGCCAGGCGGCGTCCACGATCTTGTCAAAAACCCGCTCCGCCTCCAGCTGGCCCACGGGCTCCTTGGTTTTGGGGTCGATAAGATCATAGGTGGTGCGGGCCTCCACGGCCTTCATAAAATCCTCGGTAATCCCCACCGAAATATTGAAGTTGGTAATGTCGGTATTGTCCTTTTTGCAATCGATAAAGGCCAGAATATCGGGGTGGTCCACCCGCAGGATGCCCATGTTGGCGCCCCGGCGGGTGCCCCCCTGCTTGACCGCCTCGGTGGCCATATTAAACACCCGCATAAAGCTGATGGGGCCCGAGGCCACCCCACCGGTGCTGCGCACCGTGGCCCCCTGCTGCCGCAGCCGGGAAAAGGAAAACCCGGTGCCGCCGCCGGACTTGTGGATAAGGGCCGCGTTTTTGACCGCCTCAAAAATGTCCTCCATGCTGTCCTCCACCGGCAGCACAAAGCAGGCCGACAGCTGCCCCAGGTCCCGCCCCGCGTTCATCAGGGTGGGGGAATTGGGCAGGAATTCAAGGTCGGTCATCAGCTGATAAAAACGGTCGGACAGCGCCCCGGTGTCCGCGTCCGGGTCGTACAGCCTGTCCGCATCGGCAATGGTGTCCGCCACCCGCCGGAACATGTCCTCCGGACGCTCCAGGGGCGTGCCGTCCTTGTCCTTTATCAGATACCGCTTTTCCAGCACGGTGATGGCGTTTTTCCCCAGCTTCATCTGTTCCACTTCCCTTTATTTACTGCCCAGCTCCTGATAAAACCCCAACCCAAGTATACAAAATACCACAATATACGGGCGGTAAAATCAGGAGTGACTACTAGATATTGTAGCACGCTTTGCCCCCGGGTGCAATAGGCAGGCGCCAAAACGGTAACTTCTGCAGAGGTCAGAAAGGAGAGGTCAGATGTGAGAGGCAGATGTGAGAGGGCAGATGTGAGAACCGGGGCGGACAGCCCCACCAACGTCTGCCTTCATAAAGACATTCCTTTGCGGGCGTATTTCTTC
>CALGIL010000109.1 GCA_937914895.1 uncultured Angelakisella sp. | reverse complement strand
GTCCATTACCCAGCGGGGCAAAATTGAGCATTACGCCCGCATTGGGCACGAAATGCCCGTGGGCTGGGTCATCGACAACGACGGCAAACCCGTCACCGACCCCAAGGTGGCCTTAAAGGGCTTTAATACGGGGGAATGCGCCCTGGCGCCCCTGGGCGGCATCGGCGAGGAGCTGGCCGGCTATAAGGGCTACGGCTACGCCACGGTGGTGGAGATCCTTTCCGCCGCGCTGCAGGGCGGCAGCTTCCTCAGCGCCCTGGCCGGCTTTGGGCCCGACGGCGCCAAGCACCCGTACCACCTGGGCCACTTCTTTATGGCCATAGACATTAGCGCCTTTACCCCGGTGGAGGAATTTAAAAAGACCACAGGGGACATCCTCCGCGAGCTGCGCGGGTCCAAAAAGGCCAAGGGCCAGGACCGGATCTATACCGCCGGCGAAAAGGAATACCTGGCGTTTTTGGAGCGCAGCAAGACTGGCATCCCACTAAACGAGGAGGTCCGTAAATCGCTGACCGCGGCGCGCGACCAGCTGAAGGTAGACTTTACCTTTGTTTGGGAGGAGGAGTAACCATGACGGACGCACAAAAAAAGGCCCTGGAGCTCCATGAGAAGTGGCGCGGCAAAATCAGCGTGGAATACACCTGCCCCATCAACTCCAAGGAGGACCTTGCCCTGGCGTACACCCCGGGGGTAGCCGAGCCCTGCAAGCTCATCAGCAAGGATGTGGACCTCAGCTATCGATATACCCGCCGCTGGAACCTGGTGGCGGTGGTCACAGACGGCACGGCCGTCCTGGGCCTGGGCGACATTGGTCCGGAGGCCGGCATGCCCGTTATGGAGGGCAAGTGCGCGCTGTTTAAGGCCTTTGGCGGGGTGGACGCCTTTCCCCTGTGCATCCGCAGCAAGGACCCGGACGTGATTGTGGACACGGTGGCCCTGCTGGCGGGCAGCTTTGGCGGCATCAACCTGGAGGACATATCCGCCCCCCGGTGTTTTGAGATCGAGCGCAAACTCAAGGAGCGCTGCGACATCCCCATTTTCCACGACGACCAGCACGGCACCGCCATCGTTGTTGCCGCGGGGGTGTTTAATGCCCTGAAGGTGGTGGACAAAAAGATGGAGGACGTGCGGGTGGTGGTCAACGGCTCCGGCGCGGCGGGGATGGCCATTGCCAACCTGATGCTGGCCCTGGGCGTGCGCCACCTGTCTATGTGCGACCGCACCGGCGCCATTTACGAGGGCCGCGAAAAGCTGAACCCCTTTAAGGAGGAGCTTAGCCGGGTGACCAACCGCGAAAAAATCAAGGGCGGCCTTGCCCAGCTGATGGAGGGGGCGGACATCTTCCTGGGGGTCTCCGCACCCGATGTTGTGACAAAGGAGATGGTCCGGTCCATGAACCGCGACCCCATCCTGTTTGCCATGGCCAACCCCGTCCCCGAAATTTATCCGGACCTGGCCCGGGAGGCCGGCGCCAAGGTTGTGGGCACCGGCCGTTCGGATTTCCCTAACCAGGTTAACAACGTCCTTGCTTTCCCCGGCGTGTTCCGCGGTGCGCTGGATGTGCGCGCGTCGGACATCAACGAGGAAATGAAGATTGCCGCGGCCAAAGCCATCGCCGGGCTTATCACCCCCGAGGAGCTGAGCGCGGACTATGTCATCCCCGCCACCATGGACCCCCGGGTCCGGGATGTGGTGGCCAAAGCGGTGGCCGATGCCGCCCGCAAAAGCGGCGTCGCGCGCATCTGAATCCGCATAAAAAGACATCCGCCTTCCGTATCCCATACAGGGAAGGGGAGGGAATTCCCCTGGGGCCCTGTGTCAGGGTAAAACCATCCTATGTTTACAGCGCCTGCGATTTTTCGCAGGCGCTGTTTTTGTGCCGGCACAAAGAAAACCGGAGAGAAAAATCCGCCCATAAACCGGGTTTTCTCACTTTTCGGCCGCCTTGCGCCGCCCTGGCAATTTGGCAAACAGTCGCAGCCATGCCAAAGGCTTTAGAAAAAGACAGCCGCCGCAAAGGGATGGCCCGGCGTTTTTAATGGCTTCCGGCAAGGGGGCCCAGGAGGGCTAGCGGAATCGTGCAGTCGGGAGTGAGACACCATTCGACCCAATTGGACGTATGATAACATGGGCACGATTTTATTACCCTACTGGGATAGGAAGGTGATTCGTATGGATATTACGAACAATAGATGTAACCAATGCAATGCCCGTTATGGCGGCTGTGGCTGCAATTCGGGCTGCTATTGCTGTGTTCCCGGCCCGCAGGGGCCCACTGGTCCCAGGGGCGCCACCGGCCCTGCCGGCCCTCAGGGGCCCGTCGGGCCTACCGGGGCCACCGGCGCAACTGGTCCTATTGGTCCGCAGGGACCTGTCGGCCCTCAAGGCCCCACTGGAGCCACCGGCGCCACCGGCGCAACTGGTCCTGTTGGTCCTCAGGG
>CALGIL010000108.1 GCA_937914895.1 uncultured Angelakisella sp. | reverse complement strand
GCCCGTGCCTTGCCGGAAGTCCGGACAGGAAAAGAGCGGGGGCCAAAGAAAGCCGCGGCTTTCTTTGGTCCCTGCCCTTTTCCTGTCTTCGGAGTGTCACTCCGAAGCAAGGCACTTGGTTTAACTGCCGCCTGACGCCTGCCATTTAAAAGCTTTTCGGTTCCTTTTCCCGAAAAGGAACCATCAGCAGAACAAAACGGCGCTGACCCCTCGCACAAAGCCGCTGTTTTGCCGGGGCTGTCAAGCACGGCGCCGGCTCCCGCTTCATGTCAGGTCCCCCAGGGAAAAACCGCCCTGGTCGGCCAGCTCCTGCAGCTCCGACAGCATCTGGCTGCTCATGCCGCCGGCGCTGTCGGCGCCGTGGGGCATAATGCCCGCCACCTCCAAAATATGGTCCCGCTGCCACAGCTGGGGGTTTGCGTAGCAGGTGTACCCCCGGCCGTTGCCCACCATGCGGTCCCCCACGGGCAGGCGGGGCAGGGCCATAAAGGAGAGGATGCAGGAAATGACCCCCCCGTGGGTAACAATGGCCGCGTCAAAAATCTCCTGGTCGGCCATGTGGCGCAAAATGGCGTCCAGGGCGCCGTACGCCCGGGCCATGACCTCGTGGGCGGATTCGCCCCCCGGGGGCGGCGCGGTGGAGGACTGGGCCACCCACTGCTGAAAATCGGCCCGGTCCCGCAGCTCCTCCCCGGTTTTGCCCTCAAACTCGCCAAAGTCCGCCTCGGCCAAGCCATTGTGGACCAACAGCGGACGGTCGGGGTAAACAATGCCCGCCGTCTGAATGCACCGGGCAAGGGGGCTGGAAAACACCAGCCCCACCGCCGGGTACTCGTAGCTTTCCCGCAGGTCGATAAGCTCCCGGATGCCCTCCTGGCACAGGTGGGTGTCGGTGCGCCGCCCGGCGTACTGCCCCCGCAGGTTGCTCTCGGTCAGGCCGTGACGGATCAAATGCAAACGATAGTTCCTCATGACATCCTCCAGAATTTTCCACTGTTGATTAGAGAGTTTTCATAAACTTCTGACATTTTTCGCCTTTTCCGCCTTTTCGTCTGGACAAGATAAGCGGTATAGATTATAATATTTTTTACTTGATGTAATATGGTGGTAAAGTGAGGTGAGCCCTTGGCTTCTGAATTTTCCAGGATTCTGACCCTGCTGCGAAAAGAAAAAGGCGTCAGTCAGAAGTCCGCCGCCGAAAGTCTGGGGGTCTCCCAGGCTTTGCTTTCCCATTACGAAAAGGGCATCCGCGAATGCGGCCTGGATTTTTTGGTGCGGGCCGCCAGCTATTACAACGTCTCCTGCGACTATATGCTGGGCCGGACCCCCGACCGCACAGGCGCCACCCTTTCGGTGGAGGACCTGCCCGAGGCGGACGCCGCCGGCAAGGAGAACGTCTTTACGGGCAACGTTTTGACGGTGCTTAACAAAAAGCTTATTGCCAACTCCCTAAACATCCTGTTTGATATGCTGGCCAAGGCCGGCAGCAAATCCCTGGTGTCCGAGGTGTCGGACTACCTGATGATTGCGGTGTACCGCATGTTCCGCACGGTGTATTCGGCCAACGGCAAAAACCAGCCCGGCATGTTTAAGCTGCCGGACAGCATTGCGGTGCAGTACAGCGGCGCCGCCATGGAGGTCCACCACGCCAACGTGGGGGCCATTGCCGAGGGCAAGCCGGTGGGCGGCATGGACGGCATTAAGGACGTGGACAGCCTGACCATGTCCACCGAGTCCATCTCCACCGACTATCCCCTGTTTGGCTCCTCCCTGCTGAACCTGGTAAGCAGCGCCGAAAAGGCCATCGGCTTTTCCGAAAAATAGGCCGCGGCCCCGGGGGCCTGTCCTTTATTGTACCATGTCCGGGCCCAAAAGAAAAGCGCGGGGCCGGCCGTCAAACCGAAATATAGGCGTCCTCCGCCAAAGGGGCGGGGGATTTTTGCAAAGGGGGCCGGCAGGGCCCTCTTTTTTGGCGGTCCGGCGGGGCGCACCCGGTGGAAAAGCCCGGTTTTCATTGACAGGGGCTGTCCCCTG
>CALGIL010000107.1 GCA_937914895.1 uncultured Angelakisella sp. | reverse complement strand
TGGCATGGGGCGGAAGCGGCGGCCGGCCCCGTGGGATGCCATTGCTTTTTCTGCGGCCAGGGGGTATGATAGGGGCTGTGATTTTATACGGACAGGGGTGCCTTCATGCGGACTGTCATCTGGTTTATTTATTTCTGGCTTTACCTGATTGTTTTGTGGCCCTCCATGCACCGGGCCATCCGCCTGGACAAGGCGGGCGACCGGGCGGGCCGCGACGCCATCGTGCAAAAGGTGATTCCCCGGTGGGCGGGGACCTTGCTGCGCCTGGCGGGGGCCAGGGTGCAGGTCGCCGGGCGGGAGAACATCCCCCGGGGGCCGGTGGTGTTTGTGGCCAACCACCAGGGGTATTTCGACATCCCCCTCCTGCTGGCCCACCTGGACGCCGCCCACCCCCTGCTGGCCAAACAGGAAACTTTGAAAATCCCCCTTATCCGCACCTGGATGCGCCTGCTGGGGTGCCAGTTTGTGGACCGGGACAACCCCCGCCAGTCGGTGTCCTGCCTAAACGAGGCGGCCCGGATGATCACCCAGGAGGGGCGGTCCTTTATCATCTTCCCCGAGGGCACCCGCAGCCGGGGGGATGCCGTCGGCGACTTTAAGAGCGGCGGCTTCAAGGTGGCGTCCAAGGCCGGGGTGCCGGTGGTGCCGGTGGTCATCGACGGCTCCTACCGCCTGATGGAGGGCAACGGCATGTGGATTCGGCCCGCCGCGGTGCGGGTGACCATCCTGCCCCCGGTGGAGACAAAGGACCTGGACCGCGCGGCGCTGAAGCATCTGGGAGAAGAGGTCCGCGGCAGAATCGTCCAGGCAAAAGGGACCCCGGCCCAGTGAGTTTATCTCTATCTTTCCGACCGCAAAAAGCAGACCTTCCGGTCTGCTTTTCAGCTTGACGCAAAAGCCCTCCGCTGCGCTTCAGCCTTTTGCGCCAAGCCGAACAAAAGGGCCTGCTGCCCGTTTTGCCGCCTGCGGGCGGGCTTGTCCGGCGCATCATGTGCGCCTCGACGCGAAAGCGGGGGCTCGCCGCCCCCCTTTTACACTTTCCCCCGGTATTCTCTCTCACGTAACCGCTTTTTTAACAGCCTGAGCAGACCTTCCGGTCTGCTTTTCTCTTTGCTTTAGCTCCAGTAGCTCCAATCCCCGTACCGGATGAAATCCACCGCCTGCCGCACCCGGTCGTCGGTTTCGCCGCCGGAGGAGCCGGTCTGCACATACCGGATAATTCTGCGCTGGGTACCCCGGTCCAGGCTTTCAAAGCGGGCCATGGCCTCCAGGTCCTGGGCCAGGGATTTGTCCAGGTCCGCCGGCGGCTCATGAAATTCCCGGGGCGCGGGCGTTTCCATTTCCATTCCTCCCATTGGTTGATACCCTTAGTATGGGAAGAACGGGGGCTGTTATCCAAAGTCTACTCCTTGAGGCAAACATAGATCCTGGCCGGACTGCTTACATGCCAGTCGCAGCGGAGCCCTTTGGGAAATGTGGCCACATCGCCGGAGGAAAGAAAAACCTTGGCGCCGTGCTCATCGACGACAACTTCCCCTTCCTCTATGTAGCAGACAGTTTTTTCATCATAGAACCAATTATAATCACCCTCCCCAACGTGGCGCAGGGTCCCCCGCCGCAGCTCGGCCTGGCACTCCGGCACAGCCTGTTTTACCAAAATTGCCATGGATGATACCTCCCGCTTAATATGTATTGTGAATAGTATAATAAATCCATGAACAATATGCAATTATTTTATTTGTTTTACTGCAAATATTTTTAGGATATAGGGTCAGGGTTGGTAAGGGCGAGGGCCCTGTGGGGATTCCCCCTTGGAAACGTTGATGGTTTTTGCCCCTTCCGCCGGCGCAACGAAAAGTAAAGAAGATACCGTAAACCTTTTACTGAATATTTACAAAAGCGCTGTTTGTATTATGCCAACGCCGGTGATACAATGAAAGCGAGAGAATAATAAGGAATAAAATTAAAAAGGAGGACCCATATGCTGACCTTTGCAGACATTAAAAACGACCCGCAGATCCGCACCTATATTAAGAAGGCAGACGAGGTGCTGGAATCCATCGGCTATACCGAACACAGCTTTGCCCATGTCACCCGGGTGGCGGCCGAAGCAAAGCTGATTTTGGCGGCGCGGGGTTACAGCGAACGGGACCAGGAGCTGGCCCAGATTGCCGGATACATCCATGACATCGGCAACATTGTCAACCGGGTGGACCACGCCCAAAGCGGCGCCATTATGGCCTTTCGGATTCTGGACCGCCTGGGGATGGACCCCGAGGAGATCGCCGTTATCGTCAGCGCCATTGGCAACCACGACGAGGGCACCGCCTATCCGGTGCACCCCGTGGCCGCCGCGCTGATTCTGGCGGACAAAACCGACGTACGCCGCACCCGGGTGCGGGTAAAGGCGGGGCAGGAGGCCTTTGACAAGGACATCCACGACCGGGTGAATTACGCGGTGGAAAAGGCCCGCACCACCCTGGAGCCGGACGGCTCCGCCATCCTGCTAAGCCTGACCATCGACACCACCATCTGCCCGGTAATGGATTATTTTGAAATCTTTTTAAACCGGATGCTGCTCTGCCGCAAGGCGGCGGATAAGCTGGAAATGCGCTTTCGGCTGATGATTAACGGGCAGGAGCTGCTGTGATTTTGGCGGGGCATCCGCCCTGATATAGACTGTTTAACCGGCCTCAAAGCTTAGGCGCTGAGGCCGGTTTTTTGTGTGAAAAAGTCACCCGCCAGGTACAAGGTTCAGGCAGTCAGGACCACATAAACCGCATCATCGCCCCTCCACTCCTTAAAACAAGACAGCCCCGCATGTCGGAGGTAAAACCGGTCTGTTTAGCGGGGGATTACGTTTTCAAAAAAGGCTTGCTGAAAAA